>JACMKY010000374.1 GCA_014379925.1 Cytophagales bacterium
AGTTGCGCGGAATGGCCGGAAAAATGCGGGGACCGGTCGGCCATCTTTCCCGAACAGCAGGGCTTATCGCCCGTCAGCAACTCCTTCTTTCCACTCACCAGGCACGAATGCTCCACCAAGCCGAAACCCGTGCTGGAAACGAACACCAGACTGGCCAGCAAATAGCAAAGCACCTTGTGGAAAACGGATTTCATTGTGCGAAAATAACCAAAAAAAATGTTAGTTCGTTCTCGGCCGCACCGCGAAATTTTCACGGTGCTTTGGAATAGCCAGCCGTTGGGTGTTGGCCACTGGCAATACGGATGGATGCATCAGACCGCGTGCTAGTTGCCAGGCAACCGTCGGCCACTGGCTGACGACTTACCCCAGCCGGCTTCCGTTGGGTACTTGGCTTTCGGGCCCAATCAATACCACGTCCCCGCCGGCCAGAATGAAACCGGTTACCAGTACCTCCGACACGAAATTGGCCACGCGCTTGGGCGGGAGATTGGTCACGCATACCACCTGTCGGCCCACCAACGCCTCTTTCCGGTACAGCCGGGTGATTTGGGCGGAAGAAGACCGGATGCCGATTTCCTCGCCCAGGTCCACCCAAAGCTGATAAGCGGGTTTTTTGGCTTCGGTAAAGTCCTCCACCCGAACGATGGTCCCTGCCCGCAGTTCTACTTTTTCAAAATCTTCCCAGGCGATCATGGTTGACGGGTAGGTAGTTGATGGGTTGGCAGAGAAACCTGAATCCTTCCCGGCTGCGAGCAATGTCAAAAAGAAAAGTCCAAGCTAGGAAGAAAGCCCGGACTTTTCGCGACATCCATTTTCCAACCGGGTGATTACCCATCAACCCGTCAGATTGCGCCTTCCAATACGTCTTTGATGTCCACGCGCTGGCCGTTCTTGTAGGCCACGATCCAGGCGTCTTTCACGCCCATTTCGCGCAGGTACTTCTTGAAGGTATCCGCTTCCCAATAGTCGCCGAAGTAGCCCAGCGTATATTTTTTCGTTCCATCCGCGTCTACGTCACCGCCGAAGTTGGGGTTATTATCAAGGTACTTGGCCAGATCGCGGTTGCGGAACGAGCCGATCTGCACTTTGTACACCACCCCTTTGGCACCGGCTTTCTTGGCGGCACTCCCGGTGCTGGTTACGTTGGAAGCTACTTCGTCGGCCGTCTTCTTCTTCAAGTCCTCCACCTGTCCCTTCAATTGTCCCAGTTCGGTGTTTTTAGCGTTTATCTCGTTCTGGAAACCGCTGACCTTGCTGTTTATTTCGCTCATTTCAGCCCTGACGGTGGCATTTTCCTCGACCAGCCTTTTGTACTCCATCGGGTCCAACGCGCTCATCTTCTTTTTCCATTCCTTTTCCAAGGCTTTTTCGTCCTTGGATTTTTTTTGGGCCGATGCGATGGTCACCGACAAAACCATCAGCAAAAGAGCCAGTTGCAGCCTGAATTTCATACACTTGGGGTTGTTTTTTGCTGAAATAAGCAAACCCGGCCCGCAAAAGCAAATCCGGCTCCGGCGGGAAATGTAAGAAACGCGCGGCAACCAAGCGGGTGGCCGGTTCCCGGCGCAATGACCGCCGTTTACTACGTAGGATGCCGTTGCCTTTGGATTAAACCCTGATCAATCCGACGAAAAATACCGGTAGTAGCTTTTGCCAGCCCTTGTTCAATGGGTGGCTCGGAAGTGCAACGATCAGTAGACAACCCGTTGTCAATCAGAAAGAATACTTTCGGAATGTCGTCGATTCAGCCTTTTTCATTTTAATTCACCAATCATATCGCCCGGCACCACCCACGCGTCGAACTGTTCGCTGGTGAGCAAACCAAGCGCCACGGCGGCTTGTCTGAGCGAAGTTCCTTCCCTATGTGCTTTCTTGGCGATTTTCGCGGCATTCTCGTAGCCGATGTGGGGATTCAGCGCCGTCACCAGCATCAGCGAATTCTCCAGGTTACGTTCAATGACCTCCCGGTTGGGTTCGATGCCCACGGCGCAGTGCTGGTTGAAAGAATCGCTGGCATCGCCCAGCAGACGGGTGGCCATGAGAAAGTTGAAAATGATGACGGGTTTGAACACGTTGAGTTCGAAGTGGCCGTTCATCCCTCCCACCGTAATTGCCGCGTCATTGCCCACCACCTGGGCGCACACCATCGTAAGGGCTTCGCACTGGGTGGGGTTTACCTTGCCGGGCATGATCGAGGAACCGGGTTCGTTTTCGGGGATCCGGATTTCACCGATGCCGGAGCGCGGTCCGGAAGAGAGCATGCGCACGTCGTTGGCGATCTTCATCAGGCTGACGGACAGTTGCTTGAGCGCCCCGGAAGCGCCTACCAAGGCATCGTGCGTAGCCAGCGACTCAAACTTGTTGGGAGCCGTCACGAAGGGATGCCCGGTCAGTTCGGCGATCTTGTGGGCCACCAGCTCGGCGTATCCCTTGGGCGCGTTCAGGCCGGTGCCCACGGCCGTGCCGCCCAGCGCCAATTCCGACAAATGCGGCAGCGTGTTTTGCAGGGCACGGATGCCGTAATCCAGTTGGGCGACGTAACCCGAAAATTCCTGTCCCAGCGTCAGCGGGGTGGCGTCCATAAAGTGGGTGCGGCCGATTTTAACGATGTCCCGAAAGGCTTCGGCTTTCTGGTGAAAGGTATCGCGGAGCTGGCGGATTTTCGGAATGGTGTGTTCCACCACGCTTTTGTAGGCGGCAATGTGCATCGCCGTGGGAAACGTGTCGTTGGACGACTGCGATTTGTTCACGTCGTCGTTGGGATGAATTTTCCTGGTCGCGTCCATCAAATCCCCGCCCAACACTACGTGCGCGCGGTTAGCGACCACTTCGTTAACGTTCATGTTGGATTGAGTGCCCGAGCCCGTTTGCCAGACCACCAAGGGAAACTGGTCGTCGAGCCCGCCCGCCAGCACTTCGTCGCATACCCGGCTGATGATGTCGGATTTCTCGCGGGGCAACACTCCCAGTTCGGCGTTGGCCAGTGCCGCTGCTTTCTTCAGAATGGCGAAAGCGGCAATGATTTCGGCGGGCATCCGGTGCCCGCCGATGGTGAAGTTTTCCTTGGAACGCTGGGTTTGCGCCCCCCAATACTTGTCAGCGGGCACTTTCACCTCGCCCATCGTGTCCTTTTCGATCCTGAAATCCATTGGAGTTAGTTTTGTCGTATGCGAAGTAACGAAAGAGTATTCAATAAGAAAAATACACCGCTGGCACACAAATTGAGCCCATCTGCCGGTAGAAATAGTGTAATAACCAATTGTACTTTTATAAGAGTTTTCTTTTTAAAAAATGACGTATCCACGCTGATCCGTTTTTTTGCGCTGCCAATTGACTAATGGAATAATTTAAAAAAGGCGAAATAAGGTATAATTCAGATGTGAAGCAATAAAGCTTCACGTTGGGCAACTTTCGTTGATTTCCAGGAGCGTTTAACCGGGTTAACGAGCCAATTACTCAAGTTTGACGCGTATTCCTACGTGGTTTGAGGGTTTACTTATGGGGTCCGATTTGGATTCAGGAATGGAGGTGGGTAATTTTGTCACCACGGAAACAAACCATTCGCTGTCTTAAATACAATTCACAAACAAGTTTAAACAACAAACCGATGCAAAAATATCTCAACCGCGAAAATATTGAAATTGTACTGGGTATTGTACTGGTTACTTTCCTGATCCAATTTGCCCGGCTCCTGATTCATGCCCCTTACAAAATTATCTGAACGCCGGCTACTACCTTCCCTACCAACCAGGGTTCTCCTTTTGGGGCGGGACACTTCAAGGAGTTGGCCATTCGAAGGCATCGGCGTCCAGGTGGGCGGGGAATGACGAACGGAAAGCCACCAATGCTTCCTGGTCCAGGGTAAGGGTAAGCAGGGTTTCCGTCCCGGCACCGTCGGACAAGACTTCTCCCTGGTAGTCGTACACCGCGGAGTCACCCGAATATCCCAGGTTCTTCCCGTCCGATCCCACCCGGTTAACGCCCGCTACGTAGGCAAGGTTTTCGATGGCGCGGGCGGGCAGCAGGGTCTTCCAGGCGTGGCGTCGGGCCCCGGGCCAGTTGGCCACGTAAATCAGTAGGTCATAGTCCGTGGGCGCGTTTCGGCTCCACACCGGGAAGCGCAGGTCATAGCAGACCAGCGGGCAGATGCGCCACCCTTTCCACTCCGTCACCAGGCGTCGGGTGCCCGCCGAAAAGGTGAGGTGTTCCCCGGCCAGACGAAACAGGTGGCGTTTGTCGTACGTTTCATAGCTTCCGTCGGGGCGCATCCAGACCAGGCGGTTGTAGTACTTTTCCCGTTCCCGAACCAAATAACTTCCCGTCACCACGGCACCGGTCTGTTGCGCCTGTTGCTTCATCCACTTGAAGGTATGCAGGTTCATCGGCTCCGCCACGGCAGCGTTCGTCGTAAATCCGGTGTTGAACATCTCGGGCAGGATAATCAGGTCCGTGGACTGGTCAATCCGCCAGATCTTTTCTTCCCACATCGCCAGGTTGGCCGGTACGTTTTCCCAGTGCAGGCTCGATTGGATCAGGGTGAGGGTGAGCATAGGAAGTTAGAAACGGCTGAGTCTTTCGGCGGCTTTCTCGATGGTTTCGTCCCGCTTGGCAAAGCAGAAGCGGATTACGCGGTGGTCGGTATGGTCGCGGTAAAAAACCGACACGGGAATGGCGGCTACGCCGGCCTCCCTGGTCAGCCGAACGGCAAAATCCACGTCCGACTCATTGCTGAGGTGATCAAAAGAAGCCAATTGGAAATAGGTACCGTAGCTGGGTAGTAGCCGAAAGGGGGTGGCCTTCATGCATTCGCCGAAAGCACGGCGCTTGGCTTGGTAGAAGTCCGGCAAGTTTTGATAATGGGCCGGTTCTTTCAGGTATTCCGCCAGGGCGTATTGCACGGGCGTAAAATTCGAAAAAGTGAGGAACTGGTGTACTTTCCGGAATTCGGTCGTCAGCCAGGCGGGGGCCACGCAGTACCCGGTTTTCCAACCCGTGGTGTGGAATGTTTTGCCGAAGGAGGAAACTACCAGGCTGCGCGCCCGCAAGTCGGCATCCCCCAGGAGGCTCCGGTGTTGCTCGCCGTCGAAAACCAGGTGCTCGTACACCTCATCGCTCAGAACCAGCACGTTTGTGGCGCTGACGATGGCTTTGAGTTCCGCCAAATCTTCCGCGCGCAGGATGGCGCCCGTGGGGTTGTGCGGTGAGTTGAGGATAATTAGTCGGGTACGTTCGCTCACCGCCGCCTTCACTTCCGGCCAGTCAACCGAGTAGTCCGCGGGGCGGAGGGCAACGGGGACGGCTTTGCCGCCTTGCAATTCAATGGCGGGCAGGTAGCTGTCGTAACTAGGTTCCAGCACGATCACTTCGTCGCCGGGTCCCACCACGGCGGCCACGGCGGCGAACAGCGCTTCGGTGGCCCCGCAGGTGACCGTAATTTCGGTGACGGGATCGGGCGCGTGGCCATAGCAACGTTCCGTTTTCCCGGCAATCTGTTCGCGCAGGGCCATCAGTCCTTCCATGGGAGCGTACTGGTTATGGCCCGCCCGCATTGCCCGGCTCACCAGTTCTACCAATTCCTCCGAGCAGGGGAAATCCGGGAAGCCCTGCGCCAGGTTGATGGCCCCGCACTCGGCGGCCAAGCGCGACATCACCGTGAAAATGGTGGTGCCCACGTTCGGAAGCTTGGAAGCCGGGCGTTCAATCCGTCTCAAGTCAGGCTCAACCATCCTTTTTGTTCGCTAACTTACTCTGCAACGGTACCTTGTATTCTCCCTGGTCAACAATTCCGGCAATTTACTCTCCGGAATATTTCGTACTGTTTCAGGATATTCGGCCTTTTATAACTCACGCACCGGCGTACGCCCGGATGGCTTTGTCACTGGGCAATTCCGTCGGCTGAAATTAGGCGGATACCGAAGGTTATTCCTATCGAATTACCGTTGCGGGAACTTCATCCGGTATTCGGCGCTCACCTTGCCTTTGCTGATGTCGGTGAGCTTGGACTTGAGGAGGCGTTTTTTAACCGGGGAGAGGTAGTCGGTAAACAAGATGCCTTCCAGGTGATCGTACTCGTGTTGGATGATGCGGGCGGCCATGCCGTCGTAAGTTTCAATGTGCTCCTTCCAGTCCAGATCCACGTAGCGGATGGTCACTTTTTCCGGCCGGTAGACATCGGCCCGGATGGTGGGAATGCTCAGGCAGCCTTCCTCGTACCCCCATTCCTTTCCTTCCTCGCCCAGCAGTTCGGGATTGATGAATACTTTCTTAAAGTCCTTCAGGTTTTCGTCGTCCATCGGGGCGCCATCCACCACGAACAAGCGGACGCTCCTGCCGATCTGCGGGGCGGCCAGGCCCACGCCCGCCGCGTCGTACATCGTCTCGAACATATCTTCGCTCAACTGTCGGATGTCCGGTGCGTCCTGCTCAACGGGTTGAGCCACCTTCCTCAGTACCGGGTCCCCGTAGGCTACAATGGGATGAATCATAAAGAATAATTGTGAATCCTGGCGGATAAATTTCAGATCACGTACGGTCACCGTTGACCGGCAATTCAAAACGCATCGGCCAAAATTCAAAATTACACTTTCTTTTGTTCAAGAAAAGATTGCAGGATGATGGTGGCGCTGATTTTGTCCACGTTGGCTTTGTTGCGGCGGTCTTTCTTCTTCATGCCCCCGTCAATCATGGTTTGCCGGGCCATGGCCGAGGTGAACCGTTCGTCGTGCAGGTGCACCGGGGTGGCAGGAAAGTTTTTTTGCAGGTTCTTCACGAAGGACTTCACCAAAGGGGTGGCGTTGGTGTCGGTATTATCCAGGCGTTTGGGCATGCCCACCACGAAAGCCTCAATTTCCTCGTTTGATTCGTACTGCTTCAGGTAAGCCAGTACGTCTTTGGCGTGAACCGTGTCCAGGGCGGTCGCAATGATTTGAAGCGGATCCGTGACGGCCAACCCCACGCGCTTGCTTCCGTAATCAATGGCAACAATCCGGCCCATTGTATTTTGGCATTTCGTGGGTGCCTTTTCAGTACAACCCGATCAATTACCACCCGCTTTTTTAAGCCGTGAACGCCAAGTGGTACCTTAATTCAGCTTTATTTTCTGCCGCAGCATCTCGTTTACGGTCTTTTCCAGCAAAATGGATTTGGGAAAGAGGATGTCGTTTTCCACGTTGGCGTGGGTGCGCAGTTCGCGTTCAAAGTTTTCCAGCTCCGAGTAGAGCACCCTCAGGTGCAGGCTCGTGTGCGGGCCAACGGCGTAGTGGTCAGTAATCTCGCGGATACCGATCATTTCGTCGTCGTGGGTTTCGTGCTCGACCGCGTATTTTCGGATCGAATGCTTCTCCATTTCGAAGTAGAGTTGCCCTTGGTTGTATTCCCGGGCGGTTGCCTGGTGCAACAGCGTGATGTAGTTGAACAGGGTGTCTTCCTCTTGGTAGATGTGGTGGATGAAGTCTTCGACGAAAAGTGGAAACAGCAACTGAAGGTCTTTGGCAATGGGCACCTGCGGGGCGTTCAAATGGTTGATCAGGTTGACCAAATAGGGCAATTGCTGCTTGACGAAAGTGAAGTGGGTATGTTTGAGGTACGCAATGACCAGATCAACGGGCAAGGAGGCTAGCGACAGACTCGGGTTAGCGGCCCGGTTCGCCGATTCGAGGCTGCGGATCACGCTTCGCGTATTCAACCCACGGGCTTTGCAGGCCTGGTCGAGCGTTTGTTCGGAGTAGTTATAAAACTGAATGCCAAAGTAGTAGAGTACCGAGGCGTAAAGGTAATTTTCGCCTACTAAGTCATTGATTTTCTTGTCGCAGATTTCCACGTTTCAACCGGTTGAAGTCCAGTGATCACAAATATAGTGATGTTAACCAAGAAGACGGATCGAAAACCCGCGTTGGTTTTGCGCTTGTAAATAAAAATGGTAAATTGACCAAAAACTCACCAATCCTTCTAATCGACGGGCGGCAAGAAAATCGCGCCCGTAAAGCACTGAACAGCGTTGCCTTCGTCCAGAAATTTCCCCCAAACACCCGTACGGTAGCGATTAGCAAAAATCAGGCCTTTGTCCTTAACCATTCCCGAACGTGAATCCCATCAATAATTCAAAATTTTACATTCGGCTTCCGCTCTTGCTGGCGGTAGCCCTGGCCGGCGGCGTCTTCTTGGGAGCCACGATGTTCGGTGGCAACACCAACCTCAGCCAGGTAATCAAAGGAGTAGACAAGATAAAAGAAATCCTGATGTACGTGGATCGGGATTACGTGGATAAGGTAAACACGGAGGAATTGGTGGATTATTCCATTGAGAAGATGTTGGAGAAACTAGACCCGCACACGGTGTACATTCCGCCCAAGGACATTACCATGGCGCGCTCGCAACTGGAGGGCGACTTTGACGGAATCGGCATTGAATTCAATATCTTCAAGGATACTGTCTACGTGGTGGCACCCCTCAGCGGCGGACCCTCGGAAGCCGTGGGTTTGCAGACGGGCGACAAAATCGTGTCGGTGGACGGGGTGGCCATGACGGGCGACAAGGTGGACAATGCCTTCGTGTTCGGCAAGCTGCGGGGCCGGCGGGGTTCGCAGGTGAAACTAGGCATTGTGCGGAAAGGCAGCAAAGAGTCCAAGTACTTCACTGTTACCCGGGATAAGATTCCCCAGTATTCAATTGATGCCACCTACATGGTGGATGCCCAGACGGGCTACATCCGGGTGAACCGTTTTGCCGCCAATACCTACGAAGAATTTAAATCGGCACTGAGCGACCTGAAGGGCCAGGGACTGAAGCGACTGGTCCTCGACCTGCGCGGCAATCCGGGAGGCTACATGGACCGGGCCACCAACATGGCGGATGAACTGATTGGCGGCGACCGGCTCATTGTGTACACCGACGGCAAGGACACCCGCTACGACCAGCAGACCAAGGCCAACAAAAACGGGTTGTTCGAGAAAGGAGGCGTAGTGGTGCTGGTCGACGAAGGCAGTGCCTCCGCCTCCGAGATCGTGGCGGGCGCCCTCCAGGACAATGACCGCGCCCTGCTCGTGGGGAGGCGTACGTTCGGCAAGGGCTTGGTGCAAATGCCCATCACGCTTTCGGATGGCTCGGAGTTGCGGTTGACCATCTCGCGCTACTTTACGCCCAGCGGCCGGAGCATCCAAAAACCCTATTCCGCCGCCAAGGGGGAAGAATACGAGATGGATCTGGAGAAACGGTATGAACACGGCGAATATTTTCACGCCGACAGCATCAAGTTCAACGACTCGCTCAAGTACAAAACCGTGGGGGGCCGTCAGGTATACGGCGGGGGCGGCATTATGCCCGACGTGTTCGTGCCGCGCGATACGAGCATGATGAGCCCTTATCTGTACGCGCTGTGGAATGATGGCGTTATCCGCGAGTACGCACTTAACTACTACAACGACAACCGCAAGAACCTGGAGAAAACGCCTTTTCAGGAGTACAAAAACAATTTCAACGTTAGCGACAAGATATTAAAGGAGATTGTGGATGAGGCCACCAGGGAAGGAGTTAAATTTCGGGAAAAGGAGTTTGATCGCTCCAGGGAGTACATCCGAACGCAGACCAAAGCCCTGATCGCCCGCAGTATTTTCCAGAAAAACAGCGCCAAGGGCAGAAACAATGAGTATTACCAGATCATGGCCAGCACCGATGAAGTATACCTCCAAGCGCTGAAGCACCTCGACTGGGCGGAAGACATCGAGCGGGGCAACTTTTCGAAGATCAGCAATAAGTAAACCGATCGGGTGGCCACGCCGTGGCACGGGGCGATGGTTCGAAGACTTGCCCGCGGAGGAAACGCAAAGAACGCAAAGAAGAATTCTTTGCGTTCTTTGCG
>JACMKY010000046.1 GCA_014379925.1 Cytophagales bacterium
GTGCAAAAAAGCCAAAGCAAATGCTTTGGCTTTCCTGGCTACCCATGTCCCGGACAGGCTCGCGTTTTGAGTGGAGGTACTTTCCGTTTATTTTTGCCGTGGACCACAAATCATCCGCCCATCGACCATTAAAACAGTTTGATACCCAACGAAGCCTGGAACGTTCCGGTGCGGGGGTTTCCCAAGCCAACTTGCTTGAGGTTGGCGGCTCCCCCGATGGTCCACTCGTAGCGGGTGTCCAAAGTGAGGTTGCCGAGGTCCACGCCCAACCCGGCCACGTAACTCATCGCCACGTCCGTCAGGTAATAGCCCGTCGACTCGTTGTCGCTAAGAAAGTTGTCCAATCCCTGCCCACCCACGTTGAAGGAAGCCATCGGACCGGCAAACACGCGCAGGTTGAACGCCCGGTTATCGATTAGCCGGGTTCCCAACAGCAGGGGCACGTCGATGTTGTTGACCGTGACCGCGTAGCGGCCCGGTTGGTACGGACCCGGCGCGCTTGCCGTCAGGTCCAGTTCACCGCCTTTGGTGCTGAAGAGTACTTCCGGCTGCACGTACGCCCGCCGGACGTTGAACCGCATGAAGGCCCCCACGTGGTAGCCCATTTGGTAGTCGGCTTCCAGGGCAACCGGGTTTTTGAGGAAGGTGCCGTAATTGAGCCCCACTTTGGGACCGAACGTGAAGCCCGGAGTCCGCGGGAAGCGGTTGCGATTCGAATCCCGGGGCCGGTTGCGGGCGGATTCGTATCCGTCGTAACGCGCCACGTTCAAACGGCTGCCATCCCGACCCGAAATGATGAACTTGAATCGACGGCGGCGATCATCGTTGTCGTCGTTGTCGTCGTTCGATTTCCGGCGCCGGTCGCGGTTATCGTCGTAGTCCGCTTTCCGGCTTCGATCGCGATCATCGTCGTCATCATCGTCGTCGTCATCATCGTCATCATCGTCGTCGGACTGGTGGCGGTAATTGCGCTCGGAAACGTCACTGTGGCGCGAGGAGCTACGGGATTTGTGGGAGGAATGCTGTCCGTAGCCGACCAAGCAGACGAAGGCCAACACCAGGGATAAAAGGCATTTTTTCATGGCTG
This sequence comes from Cytophagales bacterium, assembly GCA_014379925.1. Classification (GTDB taxonomy): domain Bacteria; phylum Bacteroidota; class Bacteroidia; order Cytophagales; family ES-bin-26; genus ES-bin-26. Next base: position 1,088 of record JACMKY010000046.1, read on the forward strand.
AGGGTTTTGGTGGAAAAATGGATGGATTGATAAAGAGGTAGTATGGATTTGGTCAAACCGGGCGTATACTCGCAGGGACGACTGAAACTCCCTTTCGTTACAGCAATTGAAAAACATAGTTCCGTCCGGCGTTTTCCCGGCTTCGCTCACTCCGTCCGCAGGGCTTTCACCGGATTGGTGCGGGCGGCCTTGATGGACTGGAAACTCACCGTGAGCAACGCAATCAGCAACGCCGAAACGCCCGCCAGCACGAAGGGCCACGGGCTCAGGTCCACGCGGTAGGCGAAATCCCGCAGCCAGCGGTCCGTCGCCCACCAGGCCAGCGGCCAGGCCAGCAACGTAGCCACCAACACGAGCCCGAGGAAGTTCCGGGAAAGCAACGCGACGATGCTGCCCACGCTGGCCCCCAGCACCTTGCGGATGCCGATCTCGCGGGTGCGCCGTTCGGCGGTGTAGGCCGCCAGCCCGAACAGGCCCAGGCAACTGATCAGGATGGCCAGCCCGGCCAGAATACCCACAACCTGACTCACCTGCCGGTCGGACTGGTAGAGTTGGGCGAAGTGTTCATCCAGGAACGTATATTCGAACGGCAGGTCGGTCACCAGGCGGTTCCAGGTGGCTTCCACGGAGCGGATGGCTGCGGTCGTTTGCCCCGCTCCCACCCGCACCGACAGCTCGCTGTACCCCCACTCTTTCCGCACGTTCAGGAAGAGCGTTTCCACTTTGTGGTGCAGGGAGTTGAAGTTGAAATCCTTGGCCACGCCGATGATCGTGCCCAGGGTATCCACGAACCCAAACCCGAAGCGTTGCCCGACCAGCGATTGAACGGACGCTTGCGGGGTGTCCTTGAGCAGTTCCCGGGCCATGGCCTCGTTGATGACGTAGGTCTTGCCGTTGTCGGCGGGAAAGTCGCGGGAGAAAGTGCGGCCGGCCACCAGGGCAATCCGGTAGAAGGAAAGGTAATCGTAATCCACCACCACCTGGGAAGAGACGAGTTCCCGGACGGGCCCGTCGCCCTGGTATTTTACCCCGGTCTGGTGGAGGTTATTGCCCAGTCGCTGGGTAGAACCCGTCACGCCCGTTACCGCCGGGTTGCGCAACAATTCCCGTTTCAACACCTCGTATTTTTGGTTGGCCATCCGGCTCATGGGAATGGTGAGCACCTGCTGGCGGTCGAAACCGGGGTTCTGGTGCTGCATGTAGCGCAACTGCCGGGTGGCGAACGTGGTGCCGATGATCAGGAAAATCGCCGCCGCAAACTGCCCCACCACCAGCACGTTCCGCAGCGTAGCCTTGCCGCCCAGTCCGGACACGCTGCCCTTCAGCACCTTCGACGGCCGGAAAGCCGACAGGAATACCGCCGGGTAGAGCCCCGACAGCACCCCCACCAGCAGGGTTACCCCCGTGATGGCCAGCGTCAGCCGGGGTTGGGTAAACAAGGGCAAACGCAGATTGCGGTCGCTGAGGGCGTTGATGAACGGCAACGTGGCCGCCACCAGGGCGATCGCCAGCACCAGGGCGATCAGCGAAAGCAGCACCGATTCGCCGATGAACTGCCCCGCAATTTGCCGCCGGTACGCCCCCACCGACTTCCGCACGCCCACCTCCTTGGCCCGGCCCGCCGAACGGGCCGTGGAAAGGTTGGTGAAGTTGACGCCCGCAATCACCAGCACGAGCAGGGCCAGCACGGAAAAAACGTACGTGTGGCGGCCGTCGAACTTCCGGAAATTGTGGTAGTCGTGCGTGATGTCGACCGAGCCGGCGTGCACCTCCCGCAGGGGTTGCAAAAACAACCGGTACCCCTTGGCCCCGTCTTCGTCCATGTATTTTCTCAGGAACGCCGGGAATTTCCTTTCCAGCGCGGCCACGTCGGTGTTATCGGCCAGTTGAAGGTAGGTAACCATCCAGTTGCTGCCCCAGCTTTTCAGCCAGTCGGGTTTCTCGACGGTACTCATGGAAAACAACCCGTCGAATTGCAGGTGCGAGTTGGGCGGAACGTTTTTGAGTACGCCCGTCACCTTCAGGGAGAGGGTATCGTTGCCGTATTTGACCAGTGTCTTGCCCACGGGGTTTGCTTCGCCGAAAAGTTTGCGGGCGGTTTCTTCCGTCAGCACCGCGCTGCCCGGTTGTTTGAGCGCCGTGGCCCGGTCGCCGTCGCGAAGTTCAAAGTCGAAAAGTTGCAGGAAGCCGGCGTCGGCCCAAAAGATCTTCGGGATGTATACCCGCTGGTTGCCGTACCGCAGGGGTACCTTCTCGTTGGCAAACACGCGGGCGTAATTCAGCACGGACGGGTAATCGTTTTTCAACAACGGCCCCATCGGGGGCATCGACAAGGCTACGTTCTGGGGAGCCACCATGCCTTCCCACTGCTGCACCTCGTCGAGCCGGTAAACGTTTTTCCGGTGAAGCCCGTCGAAGCTGCGTTCGTAGCCGACGAAGAGCATAATCAGCAGGCAGGCCGCCCCGCCGATGGCCAGCCCGAACACGTTGATGGCCGAGTAGACCCGGTGCCGCCACAGGTTCCGGAAGGCGATCTTGAAGTAGTTGCGCAGCATCTTTGACAATGATTAATGGTGAATGATGAATGATGAATGCAATAGTCAAATGAGTTTTTCCCGTCAGTCATTCGTCATTATTCATTGCGGAGCGATTTGACCGGGTTGGCCGTCGCGGCCCTCACCGCCTGAAAGCTCACCGTCAGCAGGGCGATCAGCAAGGCGAGTCCGCCCGCAGCCCCGAACAGCAGGTACGGCATGGGAATCCGGTAGGCGAAATCCTGCAACCACCGCGACATCGCGTACCAGGCCACCGGCGCGGCCAGCAGCACAGCCCAGCCCACCAGCCGGGCAAAATCTTTGGAGAGCAGCAACACAATGTTCGGTACGCTCGCCCCCAGCACCTTGCGGATGCCGATTTCCTTGGTGCGCTGTTCGGTGGTGAAGGAGGCCAGCCCGAACAAGCCCAGGCAGGCGATGAAAATAGCGATGGCCGAAAAGGTCGTGAACAGGCCACCCTGCCGTTGTTCGGACTGGTATACCCGGCCGAAATTTTCCTCCAGGAAGGTGTATTCGAAGGGAGATTCGGGCAGGAATCTGTTCCAGGTCTTCTCCAGGTGCGCCAGTGCTTCGGGGATTTGGCTCCCGCTTACTTTCACCGACACGCGGTTATAGGCTTGGGCGTTGCGCGGGATAAACAGGACCAACGGCACGATTCCCTCGTGCAGCGACTCGAAGTGAAAATCCTGCAACACCCCGATCACCTTGCCCTTCCGGTCGCCGTACTGGAAAAACTGATCCACCGCCTCCCGGGACGTTTTCGCGGGGGACCTCCCCCAACCAATCGTCTCCACCGCCGCCTCGTTGAGCAGGAAAGCCGCCGTGTCGTCGGTGCGAAAGTCGCGGGAAAAGTTGCGCCCCGCCCGCAACTTCATTCCGTACGCCTCCACGAAATCGTGGTCGACGCTCAGGTACTTGATGTTGGCAGCCGTGGGTGCAACGGAATCGCCCACCTGCACCGAAGCCCCCATGGCGTCCAACAGGCGGCCCGACGGAATGCGGGAGGAACGACTCACCTGCCGGATGGCCGACCGGCCCAGCAACGCGTTGCGGAACACCTCGTATTGGGGCGCCAGGGCACCCGGGTAGGCCATGGTCAGGATGTGTTCGCGGTTGAAGCCCAACGACTTGTTTTGCATATAGCGCAACTGCCGGTAGACCACCCCCGTGCAGATCAGGAGAACGATGGAAACCGAAAACTGCGCCACCACCAGTCCCTGCCGCAGCGACCCGCCGCGCATTCCCACCCCACGGCGCGCGCCCGCCACCGCCCCTTTCAGCACCGTGGCGGGCTGGAAGGAGGCCAGAAACCAAGCGGGGTAGAGACCGGCCAGGAGTCCCACCCCCAGCGCCAACGCGGGCAGCAGCACGGGCACGTACCAACGCGCCAGGTCACCGATGGCGAGCGATTTGCCCGTAAAATGGTTCAGCGCGGGCAGGGCCAGCCAGGCCACCGCCACCGACAATACCATCGCCACCCCGGCCATTCCCACCGATTCGCTCAGAAACTGCGTCACCAGTTCGCGCCGGTACGCCCCCGCCACCTTCCGAATGCCGATCTCCTTCGCCCGCAACGCCGAGCGGGCCGTGGACAGGTTCGTGTAGTTGACGCAGGCGATGAGCAGGATGAACAGGGCCACCGCCGAAAAAATGTACACGCGCCCGATGTCGCCGTTTTCTTCGAGTTCCGAATCGAGGTGCGAGCGCAGGTGAATGTCGGTCAGTTTGTCGAGGAACAGGCCCGTCCAGGAGGAGGGCTTCGAGCCAGGCTGGGACTCACCCGCCAGGTGCCGGTCGAGGAAGGCCGGGAACTGGGCAACCAACTTTTCGGCCGGATACTTCGCGGGCAGCAGCAGGAACGTGGAGAAGGAGTTGTTGCCCCAGTTGGTGCGCAGCCCTTCCTCGCCGTAGATGGTTGAATCTTTGAGGGTATTGAACGACACCAGGAAGTTGGGGTGAAAGTGCGAATTGGCTGGCAACGCCTTGAACACGCCCGTTACCTGGAAGTTGTGCTGGTTGTCGAGGCGTACCTGCTGGTTCATCGGGTCATTTTTCCCGAAGTATTTTTCGGCCATGGCCTCCGTGAGCATAATCGAGAAGGGGTTGGTCAGCGCCGTTTTCGGATTGCCGCTCACTACGGGAATGGTAAAGACGTCGAACAGGTTGTTTTCCGCGAAGAACACCCGCTCTTCGTTGAACAGATTTTCACCGTACCGAAAGGTGTAGTTGCTCTCCAATAAGCGGGTCACTTGCTCGATGTCCGAAAAGTCGTTCCGGATCAACGGACCAAAGGGCGGGGCCACGTGGCCCAGGTGCAGGCTGACCGTGCCGTCGTTGGACCGGAAGTTGCGCGTGAGGCGGTAGATGCGGTCGGCGTGGGTGTGGAAACGATCGTAACTCAGTTCGTCGGCCAGATACAACGCGATCAGCAGGCAGCCGGCCAGGCCCACGGTTAACCCGAACAGGTTGATGAAAGCGATGGCCTTGTGGCGGAGAACGTTCCGCAAAGCAATCCTGAAGTAGCTCCGAAGCATGTCAGTTGTCAATGATCAGTGATCAATGATCATTGATCCCAGGCACGTAGCCATTGATCACTGGTCATTGAAGAAGGGTGGCGGGAAACGAAAAACCAGTTGCGCAGGAAACTTCGGAAAAGGAGAAAGGTTACCGCCGGTTTGGGTTATCGCGGAAAAATTTCCCCGTGGATGGAGGGTCGGCGCAGTAAGAGTTGATGGGTTGATGGGTGGATGAGCAGGCTATTCACTCATCCACTCATTACTCATCAACTCATCCACTCTTTAATAGCTCAGGAAACCAGGTCCCATTTTCTACGGTACTCCCTGAATAGCAAAC
>JACMKY010000375.1 GCA_014379925.1 Cytophagales bacterium
TTCTCCTCCGAAGCACTCAGCGCGTTCCACCCCACGAAGTAGAAGTGGTCGTACTTGGGATTGGTCAGCAACAGCGGCTCGACGTGATCGGCCAGCACGCGGTAGGCCAGGCCCCGGTAGGCGCGGTTGGTTTGCGTAAGGCGGTCGCGCAGGGCGGAATAGACCCGGTAGAGGTGGTCGAACAGCAGGAAGTACCGCTCGGTGGCGGGCGAAGACGGCGCCGTCGCGGGGTGCCCGCCGGGACTCCACCGTTCGAGGGCCTTGGCTTCGCTCACGTACCCCAGCACGGCCTTGGCGTCGAGCAGGTACTGGTCGATGCGGTCAAAATCGGCGAGCATGGTAGTTGCCCAGCCGGTGAAGCGGTCGAACTCCACCCGCGGATCCACGGCTTTGAAGATGTCGTAGGCTTCGAAGAGCAGGCTCACCGGGTCGATCGGCTCCAGCTCGCAGGTCTGCTGGATGAAATCGTCGATGGCCACCACGTCGGGGGCCAGAAACGGTTCGTCGGACTGCGTGGCCAGGGCCTGCTTGAAGAAAAACACGGACCGTCGGGTGGGCAGCACCACGCAGATCCGGTCCAGTACGGCCCGGTCGGAAGGGTGGGCACGCGCGTGGTGCCCGAAGATGTGCCGCGCCGCCTGCCCGAGAAAGGTGTGCATCATGGCGGAATACCGAGGCGCAAAGGTAGCCAATATTCGGCAGGAACGACGAAACTGGCTGCCTTACCAAACCCGCCGCGGCCAATCTTACGCCCGTTGTCCGCGCCCCGGGAGGGCCGTTGGCACCCGCGGAGGAATATTCCCTACCTTGAAAGAAGTTTCCGGCAAGATCGGCTTTATTGGGCTGGTCAAACGGGCTAAACCGTCGAAGCTCCCCCCACCGGAGCGGCATCTCGTGAAAAACAGCGTCTGTTTCTGGCTCCGCGGACTCGTTTCCTGCCTGTTGGGAATCGGGTTTGCCCTTTCCGGTTGGGCCGCTCCTTCGGGTGACCCGGTCGTGGTGGCCGCCAACCGGTTGGAGTACGACCTTACGCCCCACCTGGAGATTCTCCGGGGGGAAGACGCCGCGGCCGTCGGTGTCCTGACCATCGAAGACATTCTAGCCGGACATTTCACGGGTAAGTTCGGGGCCTTCTCTCCGGAAAGCGCCGACGCGGAAACCGCCGTGCACTGGCTCCGGTTCACCGTGCGCAACCTCAACGCAACCGGGGAGTTCAAATTAAGCCTCACCTTCACGGACCACCTGCGGTTTTACTTTCCCGATTCCACCGGCCAATACCGGCTACAGGAAACCGGCGACCTGAAACCTTTCGGCAAACGGGCCGTGCCCGTCGGGAGGCTGAATCTCGTGCGGTTTTCGTTGCCCTACGGAGTTACCCGCACGTACTACCTGCGGCTCGAAAGCCAGTCGGGCCTCTCCCAGCAGTTTCGGAAATCCGCCCTCCGTTCCGTCCGGCTCTACACCGGATCGGGTTTTGCGGACCGCTTCGAATCGACCCGCATCCACCAGGCGTTGTTCTTCGGAGCCATGCTCATGATGCTGCTCTACAACCTATTCGTGTACGCCACCCTGCGGCAGCCCAGCTACCTGCATTTTTCCTTTTTCATTTTTTGTCTCGTCATTTTCTTTGCCGCCGACCGGGGCTACCTGTTCGAGATTTTCCTGCCCGATCATCCCCGGTTGGACCTGTACGTCCGGTTCTTGTCCACGCCCCTGCTGTCCGTCGCCTACGTGGTATTCAGCCGATCCTACCTGCAGTCATCCCGGTATTTTCCGGGGCTGGACCGGACCATTCGCGGGCTGCCGTGGCTGTTCGGGGGAATCGCCGCGCTGATGGGAATGGGCTACTGGGGTTTGGGGAGGACCCTGGCCATCGCCTTCGCCATCGTCAGCTTGTTCCTGGTTCTCTACCTGGCCATCCGAAGCTTGTTGAAAGACTACACGCCCGCCCGTTACTTCGTGGTGGCCAATCTCCTGTTTCTGGTGGGTGCCATCGTGTTCAGCTCCCAGCGATTCTTCTTCACCGAAAGCAGGCTGGTGCAATACAGCCTGCAACTCGCCGCCTCGTTGCAGGTGGCCCTTTTTTCGATGGGCCTCACCGATCGCATCCAACTGATGCAGCGCGAACTGGCCACCCAAACCGCCCAGGCCCAGCGGTTGGAGAAAGAAGCGGCCCTGGAGCGGGAAAGAATCATCGAAGAGAAAAACCGCGAACTGGAAACCAAGGTGCGGGAACGGACCACGGAAATGATGGTGCAGAAGGAAGAGATCGAAACGCAGAACGAGCACCTGGCCACGGTGAACGAAGAACTCTCGACCACGCAGGAAACTATTGAACTGCAGAACCAAGTGCTCGAGAACGCCAACCTGCACCTGGAATTCACCGTGCAGGCCCGGACCCTGGAACTCAACGTGTCGAACGAGAAGCTGCGGCAAGCCATCTACGAACTGGATTCGTTTATCTACCGGACGGCCCACGATATCCGCGGCCCGCTGGCCCGCCTACTGGGCCTGTGCGGGGTGGCCTCCCTGGACGTGGAAGACCCGTCGGCCCTGGTATACCTGGAAAAACTGCACTTCGAGGCGCGCAACCTGGACTACATCCTCGGCCGGCTTTCGGCGGTTTACGAAATCAGCGACGCGGACGTGAGGCGAGAGGCCATTGACTTCGGAAAGCTCAAGGCCGACCTCCGCGCCAGCATCGGCTTCGTGGAAAACCTCGGCAACGTGCGCCTCCGAATCGACCTGGCAGAAAACATCGCCTGCCAATCCGACTACGCGCTGCTGTTATTCATCGTGCGCAACCTGCTGGAAAACGCCGTCAAGTTCCGGAAAGAAACCGCCGAGGGTTCTTACGTCTACCTGCAGATCGGTACGCAGGGAGAAGCACTCGTCATCCGGGTAGTGGACAACGGGATTGGCATCGACCCGGATGACGCGCCCCTCATCTTTAATCTGTTTAGCCGGGCGGCGGTGAAGCACAAAACGGCGGGCATGGGTTTGTACATGGTCAAACGGGGCGTGGAAAAACTCGATGGCACCATCGCGCTGGCCGACACCACGGCGGGTCTCACCGAATTTCGGGTCAGCATTCCGCTTGGCCCCCATCCCGTTTCCGCGCTCGTTCAGCCTTTGCCGCTCGGCGTCTAGCGCAACTTTCGCACTCTGTAAGGTGCTACCCCTCGAACAGATTGCCGCCCACGGATTGAGTATGACCAAAACGTAGGAATCCAGCCCACCCGTCAACGAACCTGGTGGTCCCTCCTCAGGCTCCCCAAGCAACACCCCGGCTTTATAAAGATATTTAGTATGCTAACCGCGGCGCTGCTCCCGGCCGCAAGTTGAAAAAAGTAGTGCAACGCCGTGGCCACCCGCCCAATGGTTGCGTATAAGCGGAAA
>JACMKY010000376.1 GCA_014379925.1 Cytophagales bacterium
ACTTCCCGATCAGGGCGTTGGTTTCCTTGGTGCCGAACAAAATCAGGTTGGCGCTGGCCAGGTCACTCGGCCGGACGTCCTGGTCGGCCACTACCCGCGGGAAGAACGCGACCCGACCCAGGAATTCCCCGCGGTACGCCGACCAGTTGGCCGCCTGGGTGGCGACCTCGGTGCGGGCTTGTAATTCTTCCGGCGTGGGATTGCCTCCCGTGCCGTACACGTAAAGATGCCGGCTCGCAAAGGCGGCGCTGATCGGCCCTTCCGAACCGACTTTCTTCGCGGGGGCGGGTAAGGTCAAATTAGCTACTTCCCACTTGCCGTTCTGCTGGTTGAGCGAAAGCGAATCGGAAATTTGCGCCTTGACTTTCTTCCCGTTCACCGTTAATTGCAGGGGCTGACCGGTTTTGAATCGAGGATGCCCGGCCAGGTGAAGGGTGAAAGCATTCAGGGCCGAAGTGGTGATCTCCAGCTGGTTGGGCGCGGCAAACCGGGCATCCACGCTGGCCAGGGTGCCGGGCGTGAGTTGGTCGATCCGTACCCAGTAGGCCCGGTTGTACTGGTACCGGCTGGTGGTGAAGCGCACCCGCTCGGGAAAGCGGTTGCGGCGGAACTGGCCGAACCAGCCAAAGATAAACCCGTCCCGGTAGGCATTCTCCCAGCTGTTGTGGTCCACGCCGGGGTATTCCTGGTACTCGACGCGGGTGCCCAGTTCCTTGAGCCGCCTCACCCATTCCCGCGTTCCCGCCACGGGCACGACCCGATCGACCTCTCCCTGGAAGAAATGCACCGGAAAGTTGAGTGCGTTGGGGGCCAGGGCCTCCGTGCCATTGGGAGGCGCCGGACACACGGGGGCGATGGCCGCCCAGATGTCGGGACGGCTCAGGCCGATCCACAGCGTACCGCCCCCGCCCATCGAAAGACCCGTCAGGTAAGTACGGTCCTCGTCGACGTTGAACCGCCGCTTGACGTCGGCCAGCACGTCGTAGACATCCTTTTCGGGAATGCCCTGGTAGCCGGCCGTACCGCGGGCGTAGGGCGAGGCCACCAGGTAATCGACCTCCTTCCATTCCGGAAAATAGCGGGTTGCTTCCACGTCGGTTTCGCCCGGTGCGTTGCTCTTGCCGAACACGCGGCGCAGCGACAGACGGTGGTTGGAACCCGCGCCGTGCAGCATGATCACCAGCGGATACTTTTTAGCCGGATCGAAGTTTTTGGGCAGGTACAATCCGTACGGCTGCTCGGTATCGTCGGCGTCCGAAAAAAAGGTGAGCACCTGGGGGCCGGCCGGGAGTTTTTGGCCGAAGGAAGCGGGCGCGGAAATCAGCCCCGGCAGGAAGGAGAAAAGGAGGATTTCAACGGCTTTACGCATGGGAGTGGTCAGCGAGTGAGGTAATCCGACGTACAATCCGTGATCGTACATTTCTGACCTAATACTACGCAAACCTTTCAACCGATCAAAAACACCGGGTGATTTATTGCGAATGGATTGCGAAACCGGGCGATCCACCACGCGGAAAACGACCTCGGGCGAAGTCCATTCCTGCCGCGCTACCGAGTATCACGTCAAGCGGGCAGTATCAAAATAAAACGGCCTGACTTCCCGGATCAGTCCGTCCCGCAACGCATAAACCTGCACCATTGGCACTACCACCGACCGCCCCTGCCGGGTGAGGCCGTGCGCCACCGACGTAACGACGACCTGATCGGCGTTGGCGAAATAGACTACCTCTTCGGAGCGGAACTGCTGCCAGTACGCAAAAAAACGGGTGAAGAAGTCCCGGATGCCGGCCTGACCGACGTAGCGACCGCCGTAGGGCAGCGAATCGGCCTGAATCAGCTCGACGTCGGCGGCCAGCAACGCCAACGCTCCGTCGAGGTCGGCGCGGGCCAGCCGCTCGTAGAACATCCGAACGGGTTGCGTTGCCATTTCCATCGGATCAGGCCGTTTCGTTGATTTGTTGCATCAGGGCGGCCCAGTCCACCACGTCCCAGTGTTCGGCCAATTTGCCGTTTTCAACGCGCCACCAGTCGGTGCCGGTCCAGCTTACCCGTTTGTGCGTGGCCGGTACGCCGAACAGTTCGCCCCGGTGCGTCCCCGTCCAGCCAAAGCGGGCCACCACCGTGTCGCCCTCGGCCACGACGGCTTGCACCTCGGCGTGGGCGTCGGGAAAGACCGTGGCAAACCACCGCGCCCCGTTCTGAATACCGGTCAGCCCAGGCTCCACCACCGGGTTGTGCTGCCGGTAGTCCTCGGCAATTACTTCGCCAAAGCGGTCAATCTGGCCGCTGTTCATCAATTCAATAAACTGATAGACAAGTTGTTTGTGCATGACTTTGCGCTCATTGGTACGGCACAAAGGTAGGTGGGCGCACAGAATCGGCGCTTGCGCAAACCGGCTGATCACTTGCGGATTTGGGCCATTTGCGCCCGAAACGATTCCGGTGCCAGACCCGCTTCCCGCCGGAAGAAGTGGGTAAAATGCGCCGGGTCTTTGAAGCCCAGCCGGTAAGCAATTTCCTTGACTGGCTCAGCCGAATAAAACAACAACCGTTTGGCTTCGAGCGCGATGCGCTGGTGAATCACCGTCAGTGCGGATTGCCCGCGCACCTGCCGGCAGATGCGATTGAGTTGCCGGGGGGTTATGTTCAGTCGGTCGGCGTATCGCTGCACCGAACGCGGCCGTTCGTAGTCGGCTTCGATGCCGGTCATCAGCTGCGCAAACTGCGCTTCGGCCATCGACGGCCGTGCATCCGGCAACGGCACCGACGCGCCGGCGCGGAAAGTGTAGGTCAGCAGCAGGTCAATGATGAGCTTGGCGACGGAGCCGCTGCGGGGCAGATCAGCCCCGAGTTCGTCGGCGAGCTGGGCCAAAGCCAATCGCAGCAGGGTCGCCGGGCCGTCGGGTAGCTGGTAGGCCGGGGGCTGGGTAAACGAACCAAACAAAGACCGCAGGCCGGGGTCCAGCACGTCGAGCAGGGCCGTATCGAAGGAGACGACGTAGCCTACGTTGTGGCTGTGCGCCGGGGCTTCGATGTAGTGCACCTGTTGAGGGGCCACCAGAAACACCGCATTGGCCCGAATCGGGTGGGCCGTAAAGTCAATGTAGTGCGTGCCTTCGCCGGCGACGAAGAAAAAGATTTCGGCCACGGGGTGCCGGTGCGGCGGACTGAAAAACGCCCGCTCGGCGGTGCGGTAGTCAATCCGGTAGAGTTGAACCGGCGTTGGCGCGGTGGGCATGGGCTAAGTCGGGCAGATTAGCCGTTTACCTCCTCGATCACTGGCGGATGCATGATTCGTTTGCGGTGAATCTTTCCCCAGTCGCCCAGGGCAATCATCACACTCCCCAGCGAACGGCCGTAGTCGGTCAGGCGGTAGTCTACCGAGACGGGCATGGTGGGGTACACGCGCCGTTCAACCAATTCGTTCTGCTCCAGGTCCTTCAGTTCTTTCGAGAGCATCCGGGGCGTAATGTTGCCGATGGCCCGCTCAATCTCGCCGAAGCGCAACGGACTTTCGCCGTAGAGCAAGGTCAGGATGAGCAGCTTCCACTTGCCGCCGATCACTTCCATCGTGTCGGAGATGGCGCGGAGGTGAACCGTGCAATAGGTCTGTTTCACGTTGATTGTCAGAAGCTATGTTAAAGTATAGGACTATACAAAAGTATAGGTATATACATTGTATAGCAAGCCCGGTCTACCTTCGTGGCGAATTTAAACCCCCGAATCCGTCGTGAACGCTGACAAGAAACTTCAAATACTCGTGTACGGAGCCACCGGCTCCCAGGCCGGAGCCGTACCGGCCCACCTGCTCAAGGCGGGTCACCAGCCCTACGTACTCACCCGCACCGCCGACAAAGCCGCCCATCACGCCCAGGCCGGGGCCATTGTCGTCGAAGGCGACATGGCCGACGCCGATCGCCTGCGCCAACTCAGCGAGGGTATGGACGCGGTCTCGCTGCTGATTCCGTTCTTTGCCAATCCGGCCGAGGTAGCCGATTACGGGCGCAACGCCATTGATGCCGCCAAAGCCGCCGGGGTGAAGCTGCTCGTTTGGAACACCAGTGGGTTCATCCTGCCCGTACGGACCGGCAACCCGTCCATCGACGTGCGGATTGAGGTGGCCGAATACCTCCGGCAAAGTGGCTTGCCCCACATCATCATCCAGCCCAGCGTATACCTGGAAAACCTGCTGGGGCCCTGGACCGCCCCCTTCGTGGCCACCCAAAACCAGGTGGCCTACCCCGTCCCGACGGACATGGCGATTGGTTGGATTGCCTCCGACGACGTAAGTGCGCTGACGGTGGCCGCCCTCGAACGACCCGAACTGGCCGGGGCCAACTGGCCCGTCAGCGGCTTGGAAACCCCCGACGGACCGGCTTTGGCGCGGGCGTTTTCGGACGGCCTGGGCCGACCGGTGGAATACTACGCCATGCCGCCCCGGGAGTTTGGCGGTATTCTGGATCAGGCATTCGGGCCGGGTGCGGGAACCGCCGCCGCCAACGAGTACCAGCGGATGTGGGATTTCCCGGAGCAGCGCCCCAACTTCCGGGCCGACATGCCGCCAGTATTGGAAAAACTGTCCGTGCGGATGACCTCCGTCAGCGAATGGGTAGCGCAGCACCGGGCGGTTTTCTCGGCGTAGTAC
>JACMKY010000377.1 GCA_014379925.1 Cytophagales bacterium
ATGTAACAAGCGGTCGCGGCATAGCCAGGCATACCGTCCGGCTAACGGGTTGGGGTACGGGGATCTATGATTTTGACAACGATGGATCGAAAGACATTTTCACTGCCAATGCAGCCATCCTCGATAACTCAGATGAGATCGACCGGCTACCTTACCGGCAAAAGAACCTGGTACTGCGCCGGACAGAGGGAGGAAGCTATGCGCCGATTGCGTTTGGCGAAGCGGCGGCCCATCGCGGCGCTGCGTTCGGCGACCTGAACAACGATGGCCGGGTGGATGCCGTGGTGAGTATCCTAAATGGGCCGGCAGTGGTGTTTTGGAACCGGTCCGGTTCAGCCAATCACTGGATTGCGTTTAAATTGCGGGGCACACGCAGTAACGCCGATGCCATCGGATCGAAAGTAAAACTCACCACAGCCGACGGCGCAACGCATCACAATCAAGTCACTACGAGTGTGGGTTATGCGTCGTCGAGTGACCCGCGGGTTCACTTCGGTTTGGGTAGTGCATCCAGGATTTTGCGCGTGGAGATCACATGGCCGAGTGGAAGGTTGCAGCTCCTGAAAGACGTAAAGGTGGACCAGATACTCAACGTAAGGGAACCGGACTGAAGCCCGCCTGGGTTGCTCTGGTGCTGGTTTCCGCCGTGCTTGCACAGGATTCGGCGGCGATGAAGAATGAAGCCCGGGCGTTGTTTTCCCGCAAAGCGACCGACTCGAGAGTAGGCGAAATCCTTACGCGGGTGATTGTGGCCGCCCCTGAAGACGCCGAGGCTCACCACCTGTACGGTCAATGGGCATTGGTCAATCATCAGGACGAGCTGAGCCTGCGGATGGAACGGCGCGCGCTGGAACTGACATCCCCGGATAACCATCCGGCGCGGATGCAGATCCACACGCTCCTCGGGCTCGCGCTGGATCAGCTGGAGCGTCCGGAAGACGCCGAAGCCGCGCTTCGCAGAGCGTTGTCAGAAAATGAGAAGCTGCCGAAACCAGACCCGGGAAGCGCTTTTGAACTGGTGAAGCTTCTCGAAAGGGAATCGAAAACGGCCGACGCTGACAAGGTTGTTTCGAGAATTCTGGCCTGGGCGCCGGAATACGGCCCGGGGCATCTTGCTCGGGCGCGTCACCTGCTGGGGATGCGGAAGGATTACAGGAGCGCGATTGCAGCGGCCGAAAAAGCGCTGCAACTGGCCGGCAGCGACAAAGCCCAGCAGCGCGCGGCGCATGCCTTTTTGGCAAAAACCTATTTTGCGGCGAAAAATCCTGAAGCGGCGGAGCGGCATCGCGCGGCGCTATCGCAATAACGCCGCACAAAGCAAACCGCTTCCTGACAATGTTTATCAGAATACGATTCTGGCCGATACCTGCATTGTGCGTGGACCGTTTGGCCCCGCCGATGTAATCAAACCAAAATCGTTCGTGCCGATGGTGGTGTTAAAGTTGCCGTACCCGCGCAGGTTTAGAATGTTTCTTCCTTCCACTCGAAGCTGCAGGAAAGACCCATGTTCCGCGGTGAAGTAGAACGCTTTCATCAAAGACATGTCGTACCCTAACTGGCTCGGCTGACGTACGTTGGGGAAGATCGGCGGCAGATTACCATAGGTGAAGATTTGAGCGTCTTTAGCATTCGTGAAGGCTCGCACGAGTCCAGCAGGCCGTGCATCGCGATTTGAATAGAACACCTGCTCTTTGCTGGAGAATTGAGGGTTGACTACATTCGAGTCGGCTCCGGCAAAGCTGCCATAAGTCCATTCAACACGGATGTTGTTGTTGATGTTCGGGGTGGTGGCGATCAGCACGACGGGCCGGCCCGAGCGGAAATTCCCCAGACCTGCCAGTTCCCAGCCCCCGCCAACCCAGTCGGCCAGCTTGCCGCCAATGCTCGTAGGATATGTGAGAAATGCTTTGCCCCGTCCGAATGGCAGCTCAAGGTTGTAAGTGAATCGGACTACATGCGTTTCATCAATCGGACTTACGCCATAGATGGCAGTAACCGGGTCCACCGTTTGCGCGCGCTTAGCCCCGAGGTTACTTCCACTTATCCCCGTGCCCGTGCCAAGGTTGGGCCCGCCGACATCGTCAAGCGACTTACTGAACGTGTAATTGACGATGTAGTAGAGACCGTGCCAGCGCCTGCGTTCCAGGCGGAAGTTGACGCCGTGAAAGTTGGATCTTCCAATGTTCGATCCTTGTACCGCCAGAGCGCCAAAGTATGGATAGTCCATCTGGAGGATAGCCAAATTCTGCTTCGGTCCAACTACGCTGTTGGCAAGGGTCTGCCCGGCGGTCGGCGAGGCAACCTGCGTGGTGTAGGTGCGAGCGTTCTGGCCCGCGGGTCCACCGGTGAACAATTCGGCGGGGAACCGGCCAATCACGTCGGGACCGAGCAGGCGCCGGCCGGCGTTGGCGTTGTAGGTGGTTTCAAAAACCCAGCCGGGTGTAATCTCCTGCTGCACACCCAGACTCCAGGTGAGTTCATGAGGCATGCGCGAGTTGCGGTTGAAGGCGCTTGGCCCGGTGGGACCGGTGGCCTGGAGATTGGCGGCCTGGTTGGTCCGCTCATATCTGGTGAACTGGCCAGGCAGATACGGATTATCCCAGGTGGAAATCAGATGGACCAGGTTGTCATTGCTGGCGTGCCAGCCCGCGTCCGCGCCATCGGAAAGCCGAATCCCCTCGCCCCCTGTAGAAAAAGCCCCGGCGGCGCCGGACGTCGACATGTAAATCTGTCCGAAGGATGCGCGCACAACCGTACGATCGGTGGCCCGCCAGGCGAGGCCCAGGCGAGGCGCGAATTGCCACGGATAGTATTTGGTCGCATGACGTGACGAATATTCGGGCGTGTTTGCGATGCGGACAGCGCCCTTCGCAAAGCCATTGGTAACCCACGAAGGTGTGCGAACTGTTGCTGGATCCAAACCCGATTCCCGCACGGCTGCGGGAAAGTTGTAGCCGGGGTTGATGGCGAAAGGAGGGGGCGCATCCGGATCCCACAGATAAAGCTTGTCGTGACGCTCAGTCACCGGCGATTCCATGTCCCAGCGCAGTCCGAGGTTCAACGTCAACCGCGGTGTCAGCTTGAAATCATCCTGAATGAAGGCGGCGTAGTAGTTGAAGTTATTGGCGCGGGTGCGATCCCCCGACACGCCTGCCTGATTATTCGCTCCGGTAAGGAAGGCGGCCGTCCCGTACGCGGTGGAAATATCGGAACCAAAACCGAAATCAACGCCCGCCGTCTCATGCACCGGACTCGCAAGAAAGCTGTAGGTGCCCCCGCCGCTGTTAAAGAAGTTGTCGTAGTAGCGGCGGTACTGGCCTCCGAAGCGCAAGGTATGGCGGCCGGCCAGCTTGGTTCCGGTCAATCCGTTGTCGTAAGTCGTGCTGTTCGTGATGGATCGACTGGCATTGGTCACCAAATCGCCCGTGCCGGCGATGCGAACGGTGGGGGTGTTATTCACTCCGATGATTTCACGGGTGATGGCGTCATACGGGATATTGCTGCTGGTGAATCCGTCAGGAAGAAGGTTCCCTGACGTGAAGGGGTTGTGATTCATGCCGGCCCGAAAATCGAAGAACACCGTTGGGGCGGCGGTCCAGGTGTGGCTGAGAGTCACTCCAAAAGCGCCATTAACCTGCTGCTGGTTGGCCGTGGCTCCTCCCCCGCCAACACGCGTGTTCCCGTTCGTGCTGCCCAGATGAGTGAATCGTGCAAACGACCGGTGACTGTCAGAGGTCTGGTGATCCAGACGGAACCCCCACTGGTCACCCGAGTTACGGGAGGAGCGTGGACCTATATAATTTCCGATACTGCTGGTCCCCGGGCGGGGGGATTGGTTTGGCAGCGGTACCAGCCCGAGAATGGCTTTACTAACCGGATGGATGAGACCGTCAGGGATGCGTTTGCCATCCCCCAGCAACTGGGTACGGGTGTAGCTGTTGGCGGCCTGGTTGTAAACG
>JACMKY010000378.1 GCA_014379925.1 Cytophagales bacterium
ACCGAAATCACGTTTCATTTTCTCATCGAAGTCACTGAAATCACGTTTCATTTTCTCATTGAACAACGCACGCCCCGGAGGCGCATCCCATAAAACAGGACCGACCGGCGGCACGGGAGGAACGGTGATGACAACCGGGTCAGGATCCGCTTCGGAGTCGGAATCTGTATCAAAGTCGGAATCTGCGTCAGCGTCGGAATCTGTATTAAAGTCGGAATCCGTCTCAAAATCGGAATCCACTTCGGGATTAGGCGCTGCTTCCGGATCGGGATCCGCTTCGAAGGCGGGATCGGCCGGGAACGCGGCGACGGCCGGCGGCGCGGGGATTCTTTTGGTACGGTCGCCGATCAACGCCTGGTACTGCTCGATCTGGTTGGCGGGAATTTTACGGCCGTCCACGTACAATCCGATGACGCGGCCCCGCCTGTCCTTGATGATGGTCAGTTCGCTGCGTCGGCGGATGGTATCGTTCCAAGCCACCGTGAAAGATTCGCGCTCCGAATCGGGTTCTCCGCTGGTCGAATCGCTATCCGTCGGAGCAACCGCGCTCAGAACCGGTTTCGCGAAGGCAAATCCGGCCTGGGCACCCGCGGATACCGCCAGCAGGCCCGCCACCAGCACCAGCGCGGCGACCATTCCTTCGGAGAAGGTAGGATTGCGCCGGGGTTGGCGCATGAACCGCTCAATGCGACCCAGCAGCAAGCCACTCCGTCCGGTCAGGGCCATGGCCAGTTGAGGCGTGTTCAGGGGCAGGGTCTCCAGGTTGGCGAGCGCCTTGGCGTAGGTGAGCGAATCGCCGCAGACCGCCAGGGCGACGTCGTCGCAGCAGTGTTCGCGCTCCTGGCGCACGCAACCGGAAAGCCACCAGATGGCCGGGTGGTAGAAGAAGAGCACTTCCACCAGCGACTGCAACAGGTTCACCAGGTAATCGTTGCGCCGGATGTGGGCCAATTCGTGCGCCAGGACGGCTTCCAACTGGTCGGCCGATAAGCCCGCCACCGCGCCCACGGGCAGCAGCAGTACGGGTTTGAAGTAACCCAGCACCATCGGAACCTTCACCAGCGCCGACTCCGCCAAGCGTACCGACCGGCTCACCCGGACGCGGTTGCGCAAGTCGTCGAGCCGTTGCTGCCAGGCGGGGGAAAGCGGTTGCGTCCGGTAGTGTTTCAGTCGTTGTACGTACGCCAGTCCGCCCAGCAGCCGCAGCATCAACAGGGTGACCCCCAGCATCCACACGGTTACCAGGGCGGGCAGGTGTTGATTGAAGTAAGACGTGAACGAAAAGCGGGCCGCAAAACCGGTGTTCTGGCTCACCACCCCGTCGGTCGGGTCCGGCAGGGAAGCCACCGCCGGCGCGGGGGCCGCTTGTCCGACGGCGGAACCGGAGCCAGCTGACCAGTAGAGTACGCCGAACGTAACCACTGTCAGACACAAGGTCGTCAACAACGCCGTGGTGACGATGAAATACCGGACGGTGGAAGAGCTTCGTTGCAGAAGCAGCATCAGCCCGGCCACGGCCAGGGCCGTAAGGGCTCCTTGCCAGAGCGAGTGCAGCAGGGTCCAGCCCAGCGCGTGGACCAGTTTTTGGGAAAGAGGCTCGGTGAGGAATGGCATGTCAGTGAACAGTGAATAGTGGACAGTAAACAATGAACCGGTTTCAAGTATGCGCAATGGATGTCCTGGTGCAATCAGGTTCCCGAACCGGATCGGTGCGGGATTGGTCACGGGTCGGCGCAAACGAATCGGGCCAAGATCCGGAATGCTTCACTCGAATCCCCGCTTCTCGCCTTCGATCTGGTCCAGCAGGTTACGAATCTGAGTAAGCTCTTCCGGGGAAGTTGACCGGTTACCCAGGGCCTGCATCACCAGCTTCATGGCCGAACCCCGGAAAGCGGTGTCGAGGAAGCGGTCGAGCAGGCGCTGCTGGGTTTCTTCTTCCGAGGCGTCGGCTTCGTAGACGTGCGTGCGTTGTTCCTCGTTGCGCTTCACCAGTCGTTTCTCGGCCATGATCTGCATGAGTTTGAGGGTGGTGGTGTAACCTACCTCCTTCTGGCGGCTCAATTGCTCGTTCACGAACCGCACCGTGGAAGGGCCGTGTTGCCAGAGCACCTGCAGGATCTCCAGTTCGGCTTCGGTAGGTTTGGAATGGGATGGATTGGACATGGATTGTTTTCAAAGCGTTGGTTTACCGTTTACACGGCCCCGGTTGGCCAAGCCGATGCGGTGTCTTTATGCTACGAATTTATTCGTACGTCAAACTTATGCGAAAGAAATCTCACGTGCAAGTTTTAATACGAAAAATTTCGTATTATTAAATAGCGCTATTTTGTGAAACACCAAACCCGTATGAAATTAAACCGCATTACCGATAAAATCTCCACTATTGAAGACTTCTTGGATGAGGAGGAATGTCGCCACTACATCCAATTGAGTGAAGAGATTGGCTACGAAGCGGCCACGGTCAACGCCTACGGGGGTGCCAAGGTAGTAGAAGCCGTGCGTAACAACCGCCGGGCCTTTCACAATAGTCCCGAACTTGCCCAACGCTGGTGGACCCGCGCCAAGGAATTCGTTCCCGCCAAATTGGGTAACAGCCTGGCTATCGGTTTCAACGAGCTATTCAGGTTTTACCAGTACGGCGTAGGGCACCGGTTCAAAAAACACGTGGATGAAAGTTACGTGCGGAATGGCGAGGAGATCAGTTATTTCACCTTTATGGTATACTTGAACGATGATTTCAACGGTGGAGAAACCCAATTCCGGGAGCATGAGATCGTACCCAAACGCGGAATGGCGCTGTGCTTCCTCCACAACCTGGAACACGAAGGAAGCGAAGTAAGTCAGGGTACCAAGTATGTACTGAGAACGGAAGTAATGTACCGATTGGTAAACAACCAAACGGATTGATTCCCTGGTTGCAAATTCCTCTAGTGCAAGCGTCCACGGGCGGCCTCCCCGTGGACACTTGTACCAGAGATTCTGGGTGCCTTGTCACCCTAGCCAATCCCAATTACGTAAGGAAATTACCAACCCCATGAACAGATTTAGTCAACTGACTGTCCAGCATTGACCTGGCATTTGCGTCTTTCCAGATCTGCCTATCTACTTCAATATGACCTCCTTTCCCCTCGCCGACATCCGGGCTGACACGCCGGGCTGCGAACGCGTACTGCATTTCAACAACGCCGGTGCCTCGCTCATTACCCGGCAGGCGCTCGAAGCCACCGTCGACCACCTGCTCCGCGAGGCCGTTCTGGGTAGCTACGAAACGGCCCGGCTGGCCAACGACACCCTGGAGCAAGTCTACGATTCCGTCGCCCGGCTGCTGAACTGCGGGCGCGACGAAGTCGCCCTCGTCGAAAATGCCACCCGCGCCTGGGACATGGCTTTCTACGCCATCCCCTTCCGTGCCGGCGACCGCATCCTGACGGCCGTGGCCGAATACGCCAGCAACTACATCGCTTTCCTGCAAGTGGCCCGCCGATTCGGCGTTTCCGTCGAAGCCATTCCCAACGACGAACACGGACAGTTATCCATTGAGGCACTCAAGAACCGGATGGACGAAAAAGTAAAGCTGATCGCCATCACCCACGTGCCCACCAACGGCGGGCTGGTCAACCCGGCGGCGGAAGTGGGCAAGGTGGCCCGGGCCGCGGGCGTGTTGTACCTGCTGGACGCCTGCCAGTCGGTCGGGCAAATGCCGGTGGATGTGGAAGCCATCGGCTGCGACCTGCTGTCGGCTACCGGGCGCAAGTACCTGCGCGGACCGCGCGGCACGGGCTTCCTGTACGTGCGCCGGAGCGCGATGGAACGCCTGGAGCCGCCCTTCCTGGATTTGCACGCCGCCACCTGGACCGCTCCGGACCAGTTTGAGCTGCGCGCCGACGCCCGGCGCTTCGAGACCTGGGAAAGCAACGTGGCCGGCAAGATCGGACTGGGGGCGGCCCTCGACTACGCGCTGAGCCTGGGTTTGGAATACACGTACCCGCGCGTGGTGGCCCTGGCCAATCAACTCCGCCGCCGCCTGGAGGAAATCCCCCGGGTGCGGGTACGGGACCTGGGCGCCGCGCCCTGCGGCATCGTGACCTTTACCGTGGCGGGTAAGGAGGCCCTGGCGGTGCGGGATGAACTTTCCGGCCGGGGCATCAACGTATCCACCACCACGCCCGATCACACCCGGCTCGACAGTGAGGCGCGAAACCTGCCCAGTATGGTGCGGGCCTCGGTGCATTATTACAACAGCGAAGCCGAGGTGGAACGGTTTGCCGATGAGATTGCCGGGTTATTGTAGGCTGTTGGCCCGTAGTCAGACCAGATGCGTAAAGCCACAACTGGCGTATAAACCTTTGATTACTAACCATAAAAATGGCAATCTGAAAAATGAGCCGTTAAGTCAACGCGGTAAAAGTCCGGCGGGCTTCGGAGGCTAGCGTGAAGGTGAGAGGGTGGCGGTTTCCAACGACGAGAACAACAGATGCCGAAGGAAGCTCAATAAGCGATCTTCGCTTCCAAGCTGCCCACCCGACCCGGTGCCAAAGTCAGTCAGCGAAGGAAGGTATTGCATAAAGAAGGCTTGGTAGTGGGCGGTCTCGATGATCGAA
>JACMKY010000379.1 GCA_014379925.1 Cytophagales bacterium
AACAACCCAAACATTTTTCTTTAAGCGGTTTGAGCTACCCTTTTGGTTTGTAAACCCGGGTACTTGAGCCACCTCACCGTAGGCTACAGTGGGGTGGCTCAAGTACCTGGCTTTACATTCCGGCGGCACTCCGCTGGGCGGTAATCCGCCTCAAATAACTAGCTCAGATCGCTTTTCAAGGCCTTACCTTGAACCACACGCCGTTTACCCCTTGCCCCAGCGTATCGGCACGGTTTACATCCGGTTGGTAATAGTATAAAGGCGCGCCTTTGTAGGTAAGCTGTTTGTTCTGGTCGGTTCGGGTAATGGTCCCGAAGTCAGTCGGGGTCAGCGAGGAAGGCAGCACCAGATTTTCTTTAAAGAAAACGGGCCAGACGGCCGCGCATCCCCCGCTGCAATTACTGACGTTGGCGGCGTCTCTGGTGAACAGGTACAAGGTTCGGCCTTGCACGTCGGATAAATAGCGGTTGCTCCCCTGCCTGGCGATCATTAACGAGTAGGATTTGGCATAATACCACACCCCTCCCACGTTTTCCCCGTTGACATCGCCGGCTACCAGGTCCCGGCTGTAGAAGTACAGTGGCCACCCTTTGTAAGCCGTCTGTTGCTGTCCGTCGCTGCGGGTAAAATTCGAAAAATCTGCCTTATCCAATCCCTTAGCGATCGATAAATCAGCGCTGTAGAAGAGGGGCCAGGTCGTCAGACAGCCGCCGGTACAGGTGCTGGCGTTGCCTTTTACATCGGGAGAGAAAATGTACAGGGTCTTGCCCTGCGCATCGGTCAGGTATTCACCGTACCGATCATTGGTCTTTGTCTGAATGCTGGTAGGGGGTTCCACGGTGGGTTCTTTCACCTTATCGTCTTTTTTACAACTGCTGTTGAGCATCAGAATCGAACACAGCAGGATGGTACAGATCTGGTTGACTTTAAACAAAGAAAAGGTTTTCATGGTGAAGAGTTTTGTGAAAAGTGGCTGGTGGATATTTTGTGCAATGGCAGGCTACCCGACAGGTAATCCAGCAAAAGGCGTCTGCAGCCGCCCGCTTGATTGCTTGTCCGCTTGACCCAAAGTGTCCGAGGAGAGGACTTATTTTTGAGCGAAACTCACCCCAGCACGGAAGTTTTCACCGTGGGGTTGCCTGGGTAAAAAATTTATCCGCCAGCGATGGCCCCAGCACGGCCATTGCCCCCGCTTGGAACGCTGTTCATAAGTATGTAGCTTAATAGCAGCCCCTTTGGGAGTGGGGTACTTCGTACAGTATCCGTACCTTTCTCGGGCACATTTCGTACTTTTACACCGCTCGATTGGTCGGAAGTACGTAAATTTTCATGGAAAAAGAAGTTAGGGTTCGTTTTGCGCCCAGCCCGACGGGGGCTTTGCACATTGGAGGGGCGCGCACGGCTTTGTACAATTACTTGCTGGCGCGCCAGCTGGGCGGCAAGATGCTGCTCCGGATCGAAGATACTGACCAGAACCGTTTCGTACCGGGGGCGGAGGAATACATTCTGGAATCGCTCGACTGGCTCGGCATCCGGCTCGACGAGGGCATCCGCGAAGGCGGGCCCCACGGCCCCTACCGCCAATCGGAGCGCAAACCGATGTACCGGCAGTATGCCCTGCGGTTGGTGGAAGAGGACAAAGCCTACTACGCCTTCGATACCCCGGCCGAGTTGGAAACGATGCGCGAACGGTTGCAGGCGGCCAAGGTTCCCAATCCGCAGTACAACGCGATCACGCGGGCGCAGATGCGCAATTCCCAGACGCTGCCGGAGAACGAGGTGAACGCGATGCTGGCGGCGGGCGAACCGTACGTAATCCGGTTGAAGGTGCCTCGCAAGGAGGAAGTTCGCCTCCACGACCTGATCCGGGGCTGGGTGATGGTGCATTCCTCCCAGATCGACGACAAGGTGTTGATGAAATCCGACGGGATGCCCACTTACCACCTGGCCAACATCGTAGACGATCACTTGATGGGCATCACCCACGTTATTCGGGGGGAAGAGTGGCTGCCTTCGGCCCCCTGCACGTGTTGCTGTACCGCTTTCTGGGTTGGGAAGACACGATGCCCCGCTTTGCCCACCTACCGCTGTTGTTGAAGCCCGACGGCAACGGCAAGCTGAGCAAACGTGATGCCGACTTGAATGGCTTTCCCATCTTCCCCCTCGACTGGCACGGAACCGACGACCAGGGAAATCCGACGTTTTCGTCCGGCTTCCGGGAGGCGGGTTACCTGCCCGAAGCGCTGGTCAACTTCCTGGCCTTCCAGGGTTGGAACCCCGGAACCCCGCAGGAACTCTTCTCGATGGACGAATTGGTGGAGGCGTTCAGCATCGAGCGGATCGGCAAATCCGGCACCAAGTTCGATATTCACAAGGCCAAGTGGTTCAATCAGCAATACCTGCGGGCAAAACCCGATGGTGAACTGGTGCAATACCTGGAAAAGGCGTTGGCGGAGCGCGGGATCGATTGCTCGCCGGAGAAAGCCTTGCGGATTGCTGCCCTCACCAAGGAAAGAATTACCTTTCCCCGGGAGGTCTGGACCGAGGCCGCGCTTTTTTTCGTACGTCCGTCTTCCTACGACCCCGCAGTGGTGGCGGCCAAATGGACGGGAGAAGCGGCCAACGTAATCGGTGCCTACCGGGATGCCCTGCGCGGTACGGAGCCCTGGACGGCGGAAACGGCCAAAGCCACGTTGCAGGCGGTAGCCGACCAGACAGGCGTGAAAATGGGCAAGGTATTGCCCGCGCTGCGGATCGTCGTTACGGGGGGCAACGCCGGGCCGGACCTGATGCAAACCATCGAGATCATCGGCAAAGAAGAACTCATTATCCGGATCGACCACGCGCTGGCCACGTTGAACGGTCCCGTCGCTTCCTGAGTGAATCCACGCATCCGGACGAAATCCGAATTCATTTCACTACCCATCAACCCCATTCGCCATGACCAAGAAGAAAGAAACCAAGCAACCGCCCAAGTCCGAAAAACCGAAGGTGAATCCTGAACTGGCCGGTTTCGACATCCAGATCAATTCCTTCGGCGAAATCACGACCAGCTTCGACATTGACAAGATCAATTCCTTTCTCAACACCCACGTGGACGACAAGAAACTCCGGGACCGGGAGGACTTGCCGGAAATCAAAAAGAAAAAAAAAGGATAACGTCCCGAGCCCGAACGCGGCAAACGCGCGGTGGCTGACTTTTCTGGCCCATTTACACCCTTGTTCACCAAAAGCCTCAGGTTATGAATTCGCACGAAATAGACTACAAGATCATCGGGGACGACATTCAGATCGTTGAAATCGAGTTGGACCCCGACGAGACGGTGATCGCCGAGGCGGGAGCCATGCTCTTCATGGAAGAAGGCATTACCTTCGAAGCCAAAATGGGCGATGGCTCGCAGCCCAACCAAGGATTCATGGGCAAGTTGCTGCAGGCTGGCTCGCGGCTGATTACCGGTGAATCACTGTTCATGACGCACTTCACCAACCGGGGGGCGGGCAAGCGCAAGGTGGCATTCACGGCACCGTATCCGGGAACGGTTATTCCGCTGAGTTTGTCCGGGCTTCCCGACCACCAGCTCATCGCCCAGCGCGATTCCTTCCTCTGCGCCGCGTTGGGTACCAAGATTTCCCTCCATTTCAACCAGAAGATCGGCTCGGGTTTATTCGGAGGCGAGGGGTTCATCCTGCAGAAACTACAGGGTGACGGACTGGCTTTCGTACACGCGGGCGGTACGGTGATCGAACGCTACCTCAACAACGAAACATTGCGCGTGGACACGGGCTGCGTGGTGGCCATGGAGTCAACCATTGGTTTCGACATCCAAAGGTCGGGTGGCCTACGGTCCATGGTATTCGGGGGCGAAGGCGTTTTCCTGGCGACCCTGCAGGGAACCGGCCGGGTTTGGATCCAGTCGATGCCCATCTCCAAGTTGGTTCAGGCGCTGGCTCCCTACGGCCGCAACAGCGGCAAGGAAGGAGGCTCCCTGTTGGGTGGCCTGCTGAACGATTGACGGGTGCTTCGAGAGAGGGAATCAGTATTGGCGCATCTTCGTGTCCACCTCCGTTGCCCAGGCGTGAATGCCGCCCGACAGGCTGACGACGTTGCGAAACCCGCAGGTTTTCACCAGGTACTTGACCACCAGTTCGCTCCGCACTCCGTGGTGACAGTACACGACCGTGGGCAAGTAACGGTCGAGCGCGGGTGCCTGGTCGGGAATGCGCTGCAGGGGAATCCGCACGGCATCGGGCAGGTGACAAATGCGGCATTCGTAAGGCTCCCGGACATCGATCAGGCGCAACGGATCGTTGTTCCGCAGCTTTTCCTTTAGTTCAGCGGCCGATATGGTGGTTAGGTTCATTGACTGGCTCACGTTCGAAATTGGGGCGGGACCGGATGACTAAGCAACTGGATTTTCATAAAATTAGTATCCATCTCCCCAAACTCTTCCTCGATTAATTACCTTGCTGGTACATTTGTCATGATCGTGCCCAAATCCCACTCGATTGCCCTTTTCAACCGACTGATTGCGTTATCTATTGCCTGGGTGGGCCTCGGTGGCTGTTCGGAAGAAGGGTACGCGCCCAAACCCAAAGGATACAACCGCATCGACCTTCCCGCGCACGCTTATATTGTACTGAAAGAGCCGCATCCTTACGTGTTCGAGCATTCCCGCTCCGCCGAAATCCTCAAGGACACGTTCGGCAATGCCGAGCCGGATTGGATCCACGTCCATTATCCCGCCTTGCGGGCCAACGTACAGATTACCTACAAGCTGATTCGCAACGATCCCAAGCGATTGGCCGAAATGATCAACGATGCCCACAAGCTGGCTTCCAAGCACCAGGTCAAAGCGGATGCCATTGAAGAGTCGGTCATGAAAACAGCCAACGGCAAGACGGCGGCGCTTTTTGAATTGAGCGGCGACGTGCCCAGTCAGTTTCAATTCTACATCACGGACTCCACAACCCATTTCCTGCGCGGGGCCTTGTACTTCCCAACTGCCACGCAGAACGACTCGCTCGCCCCCGTGATCGAGTACGTAAAAGAAGACATCATTCATTTGTTGAATACCACCCGTTGGAAAGATCAGCGGGCGGGCGTGCCGGTTTGGCGATGACCGTTCCACGTCCTTTAAAGGTGTCGGCCGGAAGTTTGTATTGACAATGTGCTGCCCATGGCCGAGAGAAAAAATTTTTTCGATACCCGCGTCGAATTTCTCAAAGGAATCGGCCCCCAAAAAGCGGTTATACTGAACAAGGAGCTGAACATTTTCACGTACGGTGACCTGATCCAATACTACCCCTTCCGTTACGAAGACCGTACCCGTTTCTACGCGATCGAAGAGGTAACCGATTCCATGCCCCACGTCCAGGTAAAAGGCCGACTCAAGTTCTGGGAGATGGTGGGCGAAGGGCACAAGAGCCGCCTGGTGGCTTACTTGACCGATGGCACGGGGGAGATGGAACTGGTCTGGTTTCAGGGAGCCCATTGGCTGAGCAAAAGCCTGAAGCGGGACCTTGACTACGTGGTGTTCGGCAAACCTTCCTCCTTCATGGGGAAACCCAACATTGCCCATCCCGAACTGGAACCCCTGGACGGCGAAAACGCCAAGGGAGGGTACCTGCAACCCGTTTATAACCTGACCGAAAAACTTCGCCGGAAATTCCTGGACAGCAAAACCTTGGGTAAGATGCTGCGTCAGCTCCTGGACATTGCGTTGCCCCACGTCCGGGAGACCCTGCCGGCCGACCTGCTCGCTCAGCACCGTCTGCTTTCCAAGCCGGAGGCCCTGCTTCACGTTCATTTCCCGAAGGACCAGGCGTGGCTCCACGCCGCCATCGGTCGGCTCAAATTCGAGGAGTTGTTTTACAACCAACTCAAACTGATCAAACAAAAACTTCTGCGTCGGGTGGATTACGCCGGCCAGGTCTTCAAAACCATTCCTACCCTCAATACCTTCTACAAGGAACACCTGACCTTTGACCTGACCAACGCCCAGAAGCGGGTGATCCGGGAGATCTACGCCGACGTGACTTCGGGCAAGCAAATGAACCGCCTCCTGCAGGGTGACGTGGGCAGCGGCAAAACCATCGTGGCCTTCATCACGATGCTGATGGCCACCGACAACGGGGCGCAGGCTTGCCTGATGGCGCCCACGGAAATCCTGACGGATCAACATTACACCGGATTGAGGGAATACGCGGACGTGCTGGGCATCGGAATCGCCAAGCTGACCGGCTCCACCAAGACCAAGCAACGACGGGCAATTGCCGAACAACTGCTGAACGGGGAGTTGAAGATCGTGGTAGGAACGCACGCCCTGCTGGAAGAAAATGTGCAATTCAACAACCTGGGTCTGTGCGTGATTGACGAACAGCACCGATTCGGCGTGGCACAGAGGGCCAAACTCTGGAACAAGAACCCGGACGTGTATCCCCACATCCTGGTGATGACGGCCACACCCATTCCCCGTACCCTGGCGATGACCCTCTACGGTGACTTGGACGTGTCGGTTATCGATGAATTACCGGCCGGTCGCAAGCCCATTAAAACCGTCCACCGCTACGACTCCCACCGCCAGCGCGTGTTTGGTTTCATGAAGGAGGAAATCCAGAAGGGACGGCAAGTATACGTGGTGTATCCGCTGATCGAAGAATCGGAGAAAGTAGATTTCAAGTACCTGACTGACGGTTACGAAAGCATTGTACGGGCCTTTCCGGAATACTACATCAGCATTGTGCATGGCAGAATGAAATCGGGTGACAAGGAATACGAAATGCAGCGTTTTCAGCGCCGGGAAACGCAGATTATGGTGGCCACTACGGTAATCGAAGTAGGCGTCAACGTACCCAATGCCTCCGTAATGGTGGTGGAAAGTGCCGAACGCTTCGGCTTGGCGCAACTGCATCAGTTACGGGGCCGCGTGGGCCGGGGAGCCGAGCAATCCTATTGCATCCTGATGACGGACTACAAACTTGGCAAAGAGAGCCGCGCCCGCATTGAAACGCTGGTGCGCACCAACGATGGCTTCGAGATCGCCGACGCCGACCTCAACCTGCGCGGACCGGGTGATCTGGCGGGTACCCAGCAAAGTGGGGTACTGGATTTGCTCATTGCTGATTTGGCCAAGGACGGGGATATCCTGAAAACGGCCCGCGAAGCCGCTCAGAAAATGCTGGAGGAAGATCCCGACTTGTCCTCCCTAAAAAATACACCCGTGTACGAACACATTCAATCGCTCCGAAAGGAAGAAAGCAACTGGGCAAGAATCAGTTAAAAAAAAGCAACACCCCCGGTTGAGGGTGTTGCTTTTGATCCTTGATGAATAGCTGATGAAGGGTGCAGGGTCCGCTGTTTTGTCAATTCTTCGATTTGGTACCGGCCGCACTGCCACCCAGGGAAGCGGACAGTTTGGTCGCCATCGATTTGTGCTCCTTCAATACGGGCATTTGCTCTTTCACCCAACCTTTCAACTGGGCATTGGTACCCTCCTGCTGGTACTTCTCCAGCAGACGGATGATCAGATTATGGTCTTTCAAGGCTTGTTGCACGTACTGACGATCGAAAGCGGTTCCGTTCAGCGCTTCCATTTTGTTTTTGATGTCCAGGTAAGTTCCGGACAATTTCAGCGAAACGCTGGGTTTGGGCGGTTGCGCCACGGCAGGACGATCAGTAGACACGGCAACGGTGCTGTCGTTGTTGGTTCCCGTTGACGAACGCACTGTCGAGTCAGTCGGTGCCGACCCAGTGGAATCCATTCCGGTCCGCTCGCCGGTGCCCGCACCACTCGCCGTACCCGAGCCCACTCCCATCCCACTCTGAGAAGAATCCATTTTCATTGCGGTGCTGGCCGTATCCGAGCCGTCCCCGTACTGCGTTCCGTTCAGGATCGCCGTCAGTTTGTTGTTGGCAGCGGTATGGTCCTCAATCATTCGTTGGGCAAAATTCTTTACTTTGTCCGACTGGGAATTCTGCAAAGCCACTTGGGCGAATTCGATTTCGGCGACCCCGATCGCGAGCGACCTTTTCATGAAAAGAGTATCTTCGTTGGCTCCGGTTGCGGAGGCCATACCACCGGACCCGGGGGTTTGGTTGATTCTGGAGGAACGGGTTTCCCCTTTTGCCGGGGCAGCAGGCTTACTTTGGGCCAGTAAGGGTGCACTGTGCACCGTATACAACCCCATTGCTAAACACGCAAAGGAGGCCCAGTTCTTGATGTTTCTTTTCATGTGAAGAATCTTGTTTAATTGATTTACTCTTACTTATACCACATCCAACCAAAAAATGTTGCGTTATTAACGGACGTCGACTTTGAAAAATTCAATTATGACGATGGTAAGTTTCGCCGGTTTTTCCACAAACGTCCGCGTTAATTGGGCAAATATTGTGGATAACCTTGTGGATAACTGGTAGAACGGCTTCTTTGGGGCCTACTTATCCACACGTGCAAAAATCGGGGAAAATAAAAAAAAGAAAATATTTCATTCTGCTTCGCCACCTTGTACAAAAAAAGTTGACTACCCGCAACGGCCTTTTTACACCAAACGAAATTTTATTCTGCTAAAAATTTTACCAAACCATCCATTTTCATTCAGCGTGAAACACTTTCTTACTTCCTTGCTCATCCACTTCGGAGCCCTGTCTTCCCTGGCCCAGCACGAGATTCCGGCGATTTTGCCCTTGCGCGACCGCGCCGTTTTGCAGGAACAGATTTTAGAAGAACGGCTGCGGACGCTGCTTCCCACCCTAATGCGTCGGCACGGCGTGGGTACGTGGGTATTGATTGCCCGCGAGTACAACGAGGACCCCATTCTTGAAACGATGCTTCCTTCCACTTGGCTGGCAGCCCGTCGCCGCACGGTGCTGGTTGTGCACGACCGGGGTGAGCCGCAAGGGCTGGAGTGCTTGGCAGTGGCCCGGTACGACGTGGGCCAGCAGTTTAAGAGTGCCTGGCAACCGGAGGCCGAACCGGACCAGTGGAAGCGGTTGGTGAAGCTCATCGAAGAACGTCAGCCCGGAAAAATCGCCGTTAACGTATCGGGCCAATACGCCCACGCCGACGGACTTACCCATTCGGAATACGAAGCATTTATGAAGGCCCTGCCCTCCGAACTGCGCGCTTCGGTCGTGTCAGCCGAACCGCTGGCCGTGAGCTGGCTCGAGACCCGCACCCCCCGGGAGGTTGCCCTTTACGAACCCATTTGCCGCATCGCCCACCAAATTATTGCCGAGGGATTTTCGGAAAAAGTAATTCAGCCCGGCACTACTACCACGGAAGACGTGGTCTGGTGGTACCGGGAAAAGATTGCCGCCTTAAAACTGGATACTTGGTTCCATCCCACCGTGGACGTGCAACGGCCAGACCCCGCTTCCCGGGAGGCCCAGCGCACTTTTGATCGGAAACCCGCTCCCGATGTCATCCAGCCCGGCGATCTGGTTCACGTAGACTTCGGCATTACCTACCTGCGGCTCAACACCGACACGCAGGAATTGGCCTACGTGCTCAAACCCGGCGAAACCGATGCCCCCGATTACCTGAAAAAAGCGCTGGCCGTGGGCAACCGGTTGCAGGACATCCTGACGAGCAATTTCAAGGCCGGCAGGTCAGGCAACCAGATTCTGGCTATGTCTTTGGCACAAGCCCGCAAGGAGGGCATTGCGGGGCAGATCTACACGCACCCGGTGGGATACCATGGGCACGCGGCCGGACCTGCCATTGGCATGTGGGATATGCAGGGCGGCGTGCCGGGCAACGGAGAGTATCTCCTCAACGAAAATACCGCGTACGCCATTGAACTGAACGCCCGGGTTGCTCTTCCCGAGTGGAACAACCAGGAAGTGCGGATTATGCTGGAAGAACAGGGTATTTTTTCGAACGGACGGGTTCATTACGTTGACGGCCGGCAGCGGACTTTGCTGGTCATTCCCCGTCAAGCCGGGCACCTGGGACGGTGAAAAAGGAGAGGGATAGGCGGCACTAAATCAGCCGTGAATCACGAGCAGCATCGTTGCACCGCAAAGATGTAAGTCGTGCGTAGTGCAAAGTATTGACATTCAATTAGCTAAGTAATCCGGAAGTGGTGATTGTTTCCGATTGCGTGCTTAAGTGGGTGATCCTTTTCTTCATTCAGAACGCATTGCTCATCCCTTTACCGGCCCGGTTACTTTTTCGTTCTTATTGGATTCTGATTTGATTTCCACCTTTCGTTCAAACCGTTTGATCTTGATGGCGTGCTCGGCAGGTTCGATCTCCTCCCCCCTTCGTTTCATAAACACGTAGGCGTATTCTGCTCCGACAAAGAAGATCCAACACGAATAGTTGATCCATAAAATGATAATGATGATGGAGGCGGCGGCACCGTACGTGGAGGTAAAGTCACTCTGTCCGATGTACAAGCTGATGAGGTATTTACCCACCGAGAAGAGAATCGTGGTCAGGATCGAGGCCCGCCAGACGTTGCGCCACTTGATCTTTGCATCGGGCAGGAACTTGAAGATAACCGCAAACAAGAGAACGAGTATGGCCGACGAAACCGCTAGCTCCAGTGTATTAAACAAAGCCAGGGAAGAATCACCCAAAATTCGTTGGATGTAATTACTCAGTACGTTGATCAGGCTACTGACCACCAAAGAGATGATTAGAAAAAAGCCAATGCCCAGTACCATCGTGAAGGACAGTAGCCGATTAATTACCAACCGTATGATGCCTTTGATGCCATTATTGGGATTGGGTTTTACCTTCCAGATGGCGTTCAAAGATTCCTGCAAAGCAGCAAACGTGACGGTGGCGGAAAAAATCAGGGTTCCAATGCCAAGCAGCGTCGGAATGAGACCACTGCGATCCCGGTAGGCATTCTCCACCATGGTTTGGATGGCCTTGGCCCCGTCCGCACCGATCAGGCCCCGGATCTGGTTGAACAATTCGCCGGTCACTGCCTCCCGACCAAAAAAGTAACCCGCCAGGCTGATGACGATGATCATCATGGGAGCCAGCGAAAAGATGGTATAATACGAGAGGGCGGCCGCCATCTGGGAACAATTGTCGTCAATCCATTCCTCAAACATCTCCTTGGTAAAGGACCAGGTGTTGACAAAAAATCGCTTCATGGTTGCATCGAATTTTTGGCTCTCCGCAAACATACGCAGGTTTTTCGAGGGGGGTTCTTCTTTTTTACGCAATCAATTGACCGAAAGAGCATTAACAATAAGAGTCAGTCAACTTAGCGCGGGCGTCAACATCATCCGCAGGAATGATCCGTCAAAAAGCAAGGGGCCGCCCGACGAAGCGTTCCCAAAAGGGAAAGCCTTCGGAAGTACTTCCGAAGGCTTTCCTAACCGGTAAAAAAGATGCTAGAACGGGTAGCGGTTCTTGGCGATGGCGTGGTCGGCTATCCGGCGACGCATCTCCTTCAGGTTGAGCGGAGCGATTTTGGTAAACCGCTTCAGCCCCATCAGCATCCCACGCAGCTCATCACCTTCGGCAAAGGAAGTAACGGCGGCCTTACCCGCCTGGTTGATTTTCTCTACGGCTTCGTGCAAATAAACCAGCGCCATGTCCTTGTGCAAGGCCGTCGCTGCTTCACCCCGGAGACCGATCAGCTTTTCCGTCCGCAAAAGGGTGGATTCCGCCACGTAGACCTCGATCAGCATATCGGCCAGGTTCAGCATAATTTCCTGCTCCCGCTCGAAGGCCGGGCCGAATTTCTGCAACGCCGCGCCGGCCGTCATCAACAAGGCTTTCTTCAGGTTTTTCAGCACTTTCTTCTCTTCCACGAACATTCCTTCCGGCTCTTCGGCGGCCAAATCCGGGATGGACATGATTTCTTTGGCCACTGCCATCGCGGGTCCCATGATGTTGAGCTCGCCCTTCATCGCCCGCTTGACAATCGTTCCGACGGCCAGCATCCGGTTGATTTCGTTGGTTCCCTCGAAAATGCGGTTGATCCGGGCGTCCCGGTAGGCGCGGTCCATGGGGGCGTCGGCGGAGTAGCCCATGCCGCCGTAGATCTGCACGCCTTCGTCGACCACGTACGAGAGCGCTTCCGAACCGTGTACCTTCATCAGGGCGCATTCGATGGCAAATTGTTCCACCCCTTTCAGTTTGGCTTCGGCCTCGGGCATTCCCGCTTCAATCAGGTCTTCAATGGCATCCTCAATGTTCTGACCTGCCCGGTAGGAAGCGGATTCAGTGGCGTAGGTCTTCATGATCTGCGTGGCCAGTTTGTGTTTGATGGCACCGAAGCTGGCAATGGAAACCCCGAATTGCTTGCGCTCATTGGCGTAGTTCACGGCGTGGTTGATGGTTTGCTTGGAAGCACCAATGCCCGCCGCGGCCAGTTTGATCCGACCGATGTTGAGAATATTGACGGCAATCTTGAAGCCGTTTTCCCG
The DNA here is from genome assembly GCA_014379925.1 of Cytophagales bacterium. Lineage (GTDB taxonomy): Bacteria > Bacteroidota > Bacteroidia > Cytophagales > ES-bin-26 > ES-bin-26. The sequence goes on from JACMKY010000379.1 coordinate 12,395, forward strand.
GTTGGAAAGCAGGTTTTCGACTGGCACGAGGCAGTCGTTGAAGAAAACCTGGCGGGTAGAGGAACCCTTGATCCCCATCTTTTTCTCCTCCTCGTTCATTGTGATGCCCCCGTGCCCTCTTTCCACGATGAACGCCGTCAGGTTTTTGTCGTTGTCGATCTTGGCGAACACAATGAACAAATCGGCGAACCCTCCGTTGGTAATCCACATCTTCTGACCCGTGAGGGAGTAATGCTGGCCGTCGGCAGTCAACGTGGCCCTGGTTTTGGCCGCGTTGGCGTCGGAACCGGAATCGGGTTCGGTGAGGCAATACGCAGCTTTCCATTCGCCGGTCGCTAGTTTGGGCAGGTACCTGGCTTTTTGTTCCTCGTTGCCGTAGTAGAGGATGGGTAGCGTGCCGATGCCGGTGTGCGCCGAAAGGGCCACCGCAAACGAACAACCCGGACCCGTTACGTCGGCCACCAGCATCGACGTGTTGAAGTTCATCCCGAATCCGCCGTATTGCTCCGGGATGGACGTGCCCAGCAGGCCTAACTCACCGGCCTTGTCCATCAACGATACCATCAGGTCATTGGTCTTGGCTTGATCGATCTCATCCAACCGGGGGTAGATTTCCCTTTCCAGAAATTCCCGGCACGTATTGGCAACCATTCGCTGCTCTTCAGTAAATTCCTCCGGTATGAACACCTGGGCGGCTTCCGTTTCCTTGATGAGGAATTCGCCTCCCTTGATGGATTTCCTTTCGATCGTTTGCATAGTTGAAAAAGAGTTGGGTGAAGAATGCTTTTTGGTTTGTTGATCTAAATACCCGGCAAGCTCCGTTGGGTAAGTGAATAAACCGCTCAATCGAATTAAATCAGGTGAGGGCGAGTCAAACCCTCAGTTCAGCAATTCGTAGATTCCGGCCACGCCCTGGCCACCGCCCACGCAGGCCGATACCATTCCGTACTTCTGGTTCCGGCGCCGCATTTCGTTGAAAAGTTGAATGGACAGTTTGGCGCCGGAGCATCCCAGCGGATGGCCCAAGGCAATCGCCCCGCCGTTCGGATTGATCTTCTCGCGGTCCAGGCCCAATTCCTTGATCACGGCCAGCGATTGAGCGGCAAACGCTTCGTTGAGCTCGATCTGCTCAATGTCGTTCTGCTTGAGGCCGGCTTTTTTCAGCGCAATCGGAATGGCCGCTACCGGCCCGATGCCCATGATGCTCGGCTCCACGCCGACGGAAGCGTAGGTAATCATCCGCGCGATGGGTTTGAGATTCAACTCGTTGACCAGTTGCTCGGACATGACCATCACGAAGGCCGCTCCGTCCGAAGTTTGGGAGGAATTCCCGGCCGTTACCGAACCGCCGTTCGCAAATACGGGCTTTAGCTTGGCAAGGGCGTCCAACGAGGTATCCGCGCGCGGGCCTTCGTCGGTGTCCACGGTGTATTCGCGGGTTCGTTTCTTCATGTTTTCGTCCAGGTAGGTTTCCTTCACCTTTACCGGGACGATTTCCTCCCTGAATTTTCCTTCCTTGATTGCCTTGATCGCTTTCTGGTGGGACTGGTAAGAGAATTCATCCTGTTCCTGGCGGCCAATGTGGTATCTCTCCGCCACCTGTTCCGCCGTCAAGCCCATGCCGATGTAGTAATCGGGGTGCTGTTGGGCAATCTCGAAATTCAGGGCGGTTTTGTAGCCCATCACTGGTACCAGCGACATGGATTCGGTTCCGCCGGCGATGATGCAATCGGCCAGGCCGGCGTGGATTTTCGCGGAGGCGATGGCAATGGCTTCCACCCCCGATCCGCAGTAGCGGTTGATGGTGAAGCCGGGCACGTTTTGCGGCAGTGAAAGCAAAGCCACGTAGCGGCCGATCTGCATGCCTTGTTCGGCCTCGGGCACGGCGTTTCCCACGATGAGGTCGTCCACGCGGGCGGGGTCCAGTTGGGGCACGGAAGCGACCAGTTGCCTGACCACCTCCGCGGCCAGGTCATCGGGGCGGGTAAACCGGAAACCACCGCGGCCCGCTTTTCCCACGGCGGTCCGGTATCCGGCAACAATGTATGCGTCCATAGGGGTTGGTTTTTGGATCAATCACTAGTTTCTGAGCGGTTTTCCCCCGGTCAGCAGGCTCTGGATGCGCTCCAGCGTCTTCTTCTCCCCCGCCAGGGACAAGAAAGCTTCCCGTTCCAAGTCCAGCAAATACTGTTCCGTCACCAGGGTAGGATAAGAGAGGTCTCCCCCGCAGATGACGTAAGCCAGCTTGTCGGCGATCTTCACGTCGTGGTCGGAAATGTAGCGGCCCATCTTCATCGCCGTGATGCCCGCCTTGAAGAGGGCAATGCCCGCCTTGCCCTGCACCTTGATGTCCGTGCGTTGCTTGGGCTGGCTGTAACCCATCTCCGCCAGTTCAATGACCGCTTCCTTGGCGTCTGCGATGAGTCGGGCGCGATTTAAAACGATCCGGTCACCCCGACGCAGGTAATTCATCTCGAGTGCTTCCTGGGCCGAGGTAGAGACCTTGGCCGAGGCAATGTTCATGAAAGCATTCTGCAAAACGTTCAACTCCGGATCGCCGGGTTTGTAGAGATCGGAGCACCGCAGGGCCATTTCCTTGGTACCGCCTCCCGCCGGAATTATGCCTACGCCCACCTCTACCAATCCCATATAGGTTTCAGCGGCGGCCACTACCCGGTCCGCGTGCAGGTTGATCTCGCAACCTCCCCCCAGCGACAGGCTGTGCGGCGCCGTTACGACCGGAATGGCGGAATACCGTACGCGCATCATGGTGTGCTGGAATTGGCGGATCATCATCTCAACCTCGTCGAATTCCTGCTCGATGGCGTACATGAACAACATCGCCAGGTTGGCCCCCGCCGAAAATGCTTCGGTGCTGTCGTTTCCGATGACCAGTCCCCGGAAATCTTTTTCGGCCAATGCAATGGCTTTGTTGACTCCTTCGATCAACTCCGCCCCCATCGTGTTCATCTTGGTGTGGAACGCCAGGTTCAGAACGCCGTCGCCCAGATCGAAGACCGTCGCCCCCGCGTTTTTCCAAACCACCTTGGTGGCCCGCAGGTTGTCCAGGATAAGGAATTCCTCCGTACCCGGAATCGGCCGGTACGACCGGGAGGGAACGTCGTAATAGGTTCGTTTTCCCCCTTCCACCCGGTAAAAGCTTTCCTGGCCGTTGGCCAGCATCTCATAAACCCAGTCGGCGGGCTTTTTGCCTTCGGCTTCCATTGTTTTCACCGTCTCCCGGACCCCCAGGGCATCCCAGGTTTCGAACGGGCCGATTTCCCAGCCGAAACCGGCGGATACGGCCGCGTCAATTCGATAAAGCTCGTCGGCGATCTCGGGAATGCGGTGGCTTACGTACTGAAAACCGTCCAGGAAGGTCCGGCGGTAAAATTCACCCGCCTGGTCTTTCCCGGCCAGCAGCACCTTCAGGCGATCTTTCAGGTTCTCAATGTTTTTGGTGGCTTCCAGGGTCGCAAACTTCACCTTTTCAGAAGGCTTGTATTCGAACGTTTTCAAATCCAGCGCCAGGATTTGCTTGCCGCCGTTTTCATCGCGCACGGCCTTGTAGAAACCCTGGCCCGTCTTGTCGCCGTACCACTTGCGCTCCTGCATCTTCTGAACGATGCCCGCCAGTTGGAAATCCCCGCGCGATTCGTCGGGGGCCAAGCCCGCACGGAGGTTATTGGCCACGTTGATGGTTGTGTCCAGGCCCACTACGTCGGAGAGGCGGAAAGTGCCGGATTTGGGGCGACCGATGACCGGGCCGGTGAGCTTATCCACTTCCTCGACAGTCAGGCCCATTTCCTCCACCACTTGCATTGTTTTCAGCAACGAGTACACGCCCACGCGGTTAGCAATGAACGCGGGCGTGTCTTTGCACAACACGGTGGTTTTGCCCAGGTACAGATCGCCGTAGTGCAGCAGAAATGCCACCACCGCCGGGTCAGTTTGGGGAGTTGGGATGATCTCGAGCAACTTCAGGTAACGCGGCGGATTAAAAAAGTGCGCACCGCAGAAGTGCCGCGCGAAATCCTCACCCCGTCCTTCCGCCATCAGGTGGATCGGAATGCCGGACGTATTAGAAGTAATCAGGGTACCCGGCTTTCGGAACTGTTCGACCCGCTCGTAAAGACGCTGCTTGATTGCCAGGTTTTCCACAACCACTTCAACAATCCAATCGCAGTCCCCGATGTCTTTCAGGTTGTCATCGAAATTACCCAAGCTAACGCGGTTCGCAAAGTTCTTGCTGTACAATGGGGCCGGGTTGGCCTTGAGCGTATTTTGGAACGCCTCGTTCACTATCCGGTTTCGGACGGCTTTGCTCTCCAGCGTCAAACCCTTGGCTTTTTCCGCGTCGTTGGGTTCTATGGGCACGAGATCGAGCAGCAATACATCCACCCCGATGTTGGCGAAATGACAGGCAATGCGCGAACCCATAATGCCCGAACCCAGCACGGCCACCCGACGAATGTTCCGCTTGGGAAACGCGGTCTTGCGTGGGGTACTTACTTCCTTCTCCAGCGTGGTTGGTTCCATGAGTGACAAGGTTGATTGGAGTAATTAATGTTCGTTTACCCTACGGCGTTGTTTTCTTCCAACGTTAATCTCTCTTCCACGACCAGACTCTCTACCACCCGGTTTATGTCCCCAATCACCTCGAAGAACACCGTCAGCTTCTCGATGGAAATATGCTGCAGCACTTGTTGATTGAACTCAATCACGGTCCGCCGGGCTATCTCGCGCTGGAACCTTCCTTTGTCCGTCAGGTGGATATTGACGAACCGTTTGTCGTGTTCACTTCCGGATCGGTTGATCCAGCCTTTTTCCTCCAGACTCTTCAGCATTCGGGTCAGGCTGCGGGGTTCAAGCCCCAGCGTAGGGGCGATTTTAGTGGCGGGCGTGCCTTTTTCCAAGTCAATGTTGAGCAATACGTAGCCAATCGACATCGTCATATCGTGCTTTGCCGCCTTGGCGTTGTACATCCGGGAAATTGCCAGCCAGCCGGACTTGAGGTGGAAATCGACGGTTTGGTGCGCTTTCAATGAAGTTTTTTTAGTGAACCAAAGATACGACGTAGTAGTATGCAAGCATAACATTTATTGAAAATAATTTTCGCGACGAAAGTCCTACACAAAAAATATTGGACACAAAACAGGCTCCGAAACACGATCCGAAAGCCTTTTTGGGGGGTTATTGTCGAATTTTGTATTATTTCAAGGCGTATTTTTCGATCTTTTTGGACGATTGTACTTTTCAGGGTGAGGATTTTGAACCGAGGTAGTCAGGTTTGGTGCAAGAAAAAAGCCTCCCTTGAACGGAGAGGCTTTGACGTTAGGTGTACATTTGGTCAATCTGGTCTTTGTACTTGGCGTAGATGATTTTTCGCTTCAACTTGAGGGTTGGGGTAAGCTCACCGCCTTCGACGCCCCAAAGATTGGGCAGCAGGGCAAATCTTTTCACCCGCTCGTACTGGGCGAAATGTTCATTTAACGAGTTTAATTCCTTTTGAAATTCGTCCACAACATCCGATTTGGTAACCATGTCGGCATCGGAGGTATAGGTCAATCCCTGGGTTTTTGCCCACTCCCGCAAAGCGGGGAAGGAAGGCACCAACAGTACGGAGGGAAATCGCTGTCCGTCGCCCACCACCATGGCTTGTTCAATCAAAATTGATTCCTTCAATTTGTTTTCAATGAGTTGAGGAGCAATGTATTTACCACCCGACGTTTTGAACATTTCTTTTTTACGGTCGGTAATTTTCAGGAATTGACCCTCTACCATCTCCCCGATGTCGCCGGTGTGGAACCAGCCTTCCTCATCCATCACTTCGGCGGTCAGTTGGGGTTTTTTGTAGTACCCTTTCATTACATTCGGGCCCTTTACCAGGATTTCACCGTCGTCCGCAATCTTTACTTGCACACCACTGATTACTTTTCCCACGCACCCGATTCGCATGTTTCCGGGTTCAATGCGACTGGTTGAAACAACCGGCGAGGTTTCGGTCAATCCGTATCCCTCCGCTACCGGGATGCCGGCGGCCCAAAATACCCGCGTCAGCCGGGATTGCAATGCGGCAGCCCCCGAACTGATCAGCGTGATGTTTCCGCCCAAGGCTTCGCGCCATTTGTTAAAAATTAATCTATTCGCTAATTTCAGTTGGGCGTTGTACCACGGTCCTTGGTCTTGGTTCGGGTCGTACTTCAACCCAAGGTCCAGTGCCCAGAAAAACAACCTTTTCTTTACGCCCGTCAATTCGTATCCTTTGTTTACAATCTTGTCGTACACTTTTTCCAGCAGACGCGGCACGGTTGTAAACACGTTCGGTTTCACCTCCTTCAGGTTGTCCCCAATGGTCTCGAGACTTTCCGCGTAATACACCGAAATGCCGGACCGCAAGTACAAATAAATGCACATTCTCTCGTAGATGTGGCACATGGGCAGAAAACTGAGCGCCCGACCCGTGTGATCAACGGGTACGTTTGGAACCGATGCTTCCACATTGCTCATTAAATTGCCGTGGGTAAGCATTACTCCCTTGGGGTTTCCCGTGGTCCCGGACGTGTAAATCAAGGTGAGCAAATCTTCGGGACTCACTCCGGCTTTGTGCGATTCCAGCAGCGCTTGCGACCCGTCTTTTTCCAGGTCCCAAACTTCCGTCCATTGTTTGGCACCGGTTACCCGGTCAAACGTATAGACTTCCTGAATGCCGGTTAGGTTCTTGGTGGCGCTTCGTACCCGGTTGTACAAGTTTTCATCGGCAACAAAAACCAATTTCACCTCGGCATCCGAAAAAATGTACCGGTAGTCTTCTTCCGTGATGTTGGGATACATTGGCACGCTCACCGCGCCCAGTTGCTGAATGCCGAAATCGACGAAATTCCATTCAGGTCGGTTAGGCGAGATAACCGCAATTTTGTCCCCTTTCCCGATTCCCAGCTTTATTAATCCAAGGCTAACTTTATTTGCTTGATTAAGAACGTCTTGCGAGCTGTATTTAACCCATTGTCCGTTTACTTTGTTGGCCAGGGCATCTTCCTTGTTGAATTTCTCTACGTGCCAGAGCATCAAATCAAAAACCCGGGTGAGTTCTTGCGTCACTTTTTTCGTTGGTTTTTGCGTGACAATGGGGGTTTCCATAGTGAAGTGCTTGGTTTTCGGTTCAACTGACGGGTCAATTTGGAAAATCTTTCCGTAAAAACCGAAACCGTTTCCTGGCTTCGGCGGTGAAAATGCTTCCGGGGTAATTTTTGAGGTGCTCCTGGTACAGTTCCATTGCCTTTTCTTTTTGATCCAATTTCTCTTCCAGGATCTTGGCCATCAGAAAGTGGGCATCATCACTGAGAATATCGTATTTGTACTCCTTCACGATCTTCTCTAAGTTGTTGAAAGCCTTTTGGTTCTCGTTCAATTTCAAGTACACGTTTGCCTGCAGCCACAGGATTTCGTCTGCTAAGCTATGGTCTTTGTACCTGGTCTGCATTTGATTCAACCGGTTCATTACTTCTTCGTATTGATTCTGAAAGACCAGCAGCTCCACGGAGGCGTATTCTCGCATGGCCGTTTCCGTGCTATCCAATCCGGTATTGTCCTGAATGAGCAGGCTCAAGTCCATGGCATCGTTGGCAATCTCCCGCGAAGTGGCCATCTTCAATACGTCCAAGTGTTCTTGCGCCAACGCAAACTCTCCTTTGAAATACGAAAGCTTGGCATTTTTCAATTTTGCTTCGTAGCCGATGGGTTGCTCTTTTTCCGCTTTTTCGACTTGCGCGTACAGCAGGGCCGATTCCCACGGTTCGTTCTTAAGCAGGTAAATATCGCCCAAATCCATTTTGCAACGATCCACAAAGTTCCGGTCGTTCGGCGCAATCCGGATGGCTTGTTCCAGAATGGTCACCGCGGTGTCTTTTTCATTCAAGTAAAAAGCGTGAAGCAGGGCCATGTTCCGTAAACCTTCCATCGTTTTATAGTTTCTCCCCAACTCATCGAATAACTTCTGATAGTCGACGATCAACGAACGGATCTCCGGGGGATTGACTGGATAGGTGTTCTTGACCAGTTCTTCCTTGGCTTGAACCAAGTAGCGGCGCATGACCGGGTAGTTGGGACTCTTCGTGTATTCACGCGTCAAGTACTCAAAAATCTGTTCCGCACTTTTATAATCTGTGTTCTGAATGCTGATCATACCAATTTCCATCAGCTTAGACCCTTCTAATTTATAGCGTTTGTCGGTGGAACGGGCTTGCACGAACGCCCGGTAAAAATCCTTTTGTTGAATGTAGTGCCAGATTAACAAATCACTGTACAAGGATTGGTTTGGGTATTTCTGCACCCTTTCAATCAGGATTTTCTTTAGCAGATCGAAATCCTCTGCCTTTACCAGTTCGTCCTGCAATGAGTTTTGAATAAATTCCTCGCTATTTTTTACCGTCAATCCCAGATTGAGGTATTCCTCGATCATTTTTTCCTTCTGGCCAGCTATTTTATACAAGCCGGCCAGTTGATACGCGTATTCACTCGGATTCTTGGCGTTTTTCCGGCCTGCTAGGTAGGCTTCCTCGGCCCTGGGCAATTTATCCGCTTCGATGAAATACTGTGCCAGGCTATTCAGCTGGGTCGGGTCGCTTTTAACCGCATCAATGGTTTGTTCGTACTGTTTTCGAGCCTCCGAATCTTTCCCTTGCTTCTCCAGTAAAAGTCCGTATTCTGCCTTGTACAAAGGTTCACCCGCGTTGTTCTTGATCAGACGGCGGAGAAATTTTTCGGCTTCGCTGTATTCATTCAATTGAGCCAGCGTCACAACGTACTTTTTGTATACCTGCTTTGCCACGTTTTCGTTTTTGGCCAGTTTTTGGTAGATCGTCCGGGCTTTTTCGTAATCACCCTTCTGAAAATACTCGTTTGCTAATTCGGAATCCTGCCCTTTGACCTGCCCGAACGTGGCAAGCACTCCCAGTGCCAAGGGAACAAGAAATGAGTGGCGTAAAAACCGGTGGTTACCTTTAAGAGCGAGCTTTGCTTTTTTCGGGATGCGTTGCGTATTGTTCTCCATTGGTTTCATTGGTTTCAAGAAGCTGGGTACCCAAGTTACGTAATTATTCCTTTGGCTTTTTTTCCATTATACACCCTCTTGCTTTTTTTCAAAGAAAATTCATTATAACTATTAGGCGTGTGGAAAAGTGGAAAACCCGAAGGTGTGTTTTCTTCACCAAGATTTTTTGTGGATAACACGGATGGTTATCCACCAACACATCCACTGGCTACTGCTTTTTAATGAGTGGATTAGTCGTTTATCCACCCGCAACTGATAAAATGAAGAGTAGGTGCCTTTGTGGATAAGATTTTTAAATCAGCTGTGGACAATTGTGTGCGTTTGCGGTGTAAAACGGTCCCCTTGTGCACAGACGTTTTGGGTGTACGCTATCAAGGGGAGTTTGGTTTCAGTTGTGAACATATCCATTGACCTTTTTCCCTTGTTATACACCCGTTAAGCAATTGTATCCACAGGTTTATCCACACTTTTTATTAAACAAAACTAATTTTGGATTGACCCGAAATCAGATGCTTCCAGGTAAAAAGTACGCGTATCAACCCCAGTTTGGTCAATAATTAGGGAAGGCCTGTTGGGTAGGAGTTGCCAGCAGTATGGACAGCGCGAAAGTGCGCGCAGATGGAAGTACCAAAAGAGTAGAAATTACGGAAGTAGTGCTTTAACCAACCAAGATTAGCGATTACGGTTGCTAAAAATCCCGATAATCAACTTATTTCTGCTGCGGGCTATCGATCATTGGCTGTTTACCAGCTATTGCAGTGTAACGTTGATTTCCTGTAGCTCCCAATTCTGCTTCAGCTTAATCACCTGCTGGTTGTCTTTCTTGCTATTGTCGGAGAATAACACGATTTTTTCGGGTAGCTCACCCGCCTCAATGTCCCCGCTGTCCCACTTGCCGTTTTTATTGTCATCACTGATAACGCGGATGAGGTAATCACCCGCGTTCAAAAAGTCGAATTGATAGGTCTTGGTATCTCGTTTCTGAGCCACTGATTTAAAGTCGACGGTGAGCAATTCAATGATAAATGACGCTGCCGCCGTGGTGATGCTCCCTCCAATGCTTCCATAATTCTCCAGTTCCTTAATTTTGTGATTGGTTTTTATTACTTGGCTGGTATCATTTTCAATGGAGAGAAAAGTGCCCTTTGGAATTTCCACCCTGATTTCTCTTTTCGCATTGACTTTCGCCTTGACCGTTAAAAGTGTTTTGTACGCATCCCATTGGTAATTCTCTTCGGTAAGGGGAACCAAGCTAATTGTATCCGCCAGAATTCGGATACCTTTGGGTTCGGACGAACGAATTGGCTTGCTGAATCTGATTGCAAATACCAAGTCTTTTTCTACTTCTTCCCCATCTTTGGGTGTAGTACCGACCGACCAGCTGTTAGCGACCTTTGGTTCATTTCTTCCTTTCCTATCCGGGGCGCTTTTTTCCGGCGCAAACTTGATCTTTACGGTGTCCTGGTAAGAATTTCCCGCCGAATCCAACGCCGTAATCTGCACCGGAATGCTGTCGTTCGCTGAAACTCCTTTAAAGAACACGATCTTCTTCTCGCCTTCCCGCATGTAGGGGATTGATTGGTAATCATTCGGCAGCGTTACTTTCGCCTCAACCAATCCTTCGTCAAATTCAAGGGTGTATTTATTTTCGCTTGCGCTCGCATTGTCAACCTTGGGAGGACGCTTGTCGATTTTTACTAAATTCAATTGCACGTTTGAAGCGCTTCCTTTTTCTAAATTTATCGGCTCCGTTGCGAAGGCTACTTTTTCAGTTGCTTGGTCGTAGGTAAGGTTGCCATTTTTGTCTTCTACCGCGTATACCCGATAACTGCCGTTTCTGATGTTTTCCAGTGAAAAATTGCCGGCACTATCGGTTCGCGTCGAATAATAAGGTTTATCCTTAAAAACCGTGGCCGTATCGTTGGTTTGGTAAAGCGACACGACTGCGTTCAGTACGCCATTTCCGCGCAACGGATCTCTCACGTTTCCGGCAATAAGTAGTGAGTCAATTACCTTGCCCGTGCTAAAAACTATTTTGACGTCGCGAGCAATATTTTTTTCCGCCAAGTCCACGAATGCATTGCGAAAATTGAGGGTGTACGTTGTATTGTCCTGAAAAGGCTGGTCAAAGGTTAACTTGATGCCCGTTTTAGTGAGCTTAGATTGGTAATCGCCCTTCGTACTGGGCGTAATTAACAGTTCCTGCTTCAGGTTTTCCACCCGAATCAGCTCATCGAATTCCAATTCTATTTCCTGGTTTTTGTATTGAGTGCTCTTGGATTCGGGCGTACTTCTGATTAGGACGGGAGGGGTTGCGTCTTTTTCTCCACCCGTAGGAACGGAGGGACTAGCGCAACGAAGCAAAAAAAGCGCGATCAAAAAAAGAAAGCAGACGAAAATTAATTTCATTGGTCGACTGGAAAAGAGCCGGTTTTCAGGCTTTCGATTTGATTAAGTAGATCAAGCTCGAATAGTTATTTCCATTTTCCTCCGCCCACTGGTTGGAAGCCCTTCCATTCCGAAAAGCCTGCCAATAATCAGTCTTTCCATCCCGGTATCGGCTGCTCAACAGACTGATGTAGTACGCGTCCAATTCCATTGGAATAATCTTCTGTATGATCAACCGATGTTTCAAAAAGAGCGCGCGGACTGTATCGGGAGAGAAATGATAAAGATGACGGGGTACGTCGTAGGCGGCCCATTTTTCACGGTATAGCTTGGCATCGTAGGATTCACAGTTGGGTACTGCGACCAGCAATGTACCGTTTGATGTGAGCAGTTTTTTCAGTTTTTTCACACTTTCATCCAACTGGTGAATGTGCTCGAGTACGTGCCACAACGTAATTGTTTCGAATGTTTCACCGGGGAAAGCACTCAGTAAGTTTTCCTCAACCTGAGACTTGACGCGGGTATGGGCTAAGCCACGCGCCTTTGCGTCCGGTTCGGTCCCATTTACGTTCCATCCTGACTTTTGGCATACCTCCAAAAACGTGCCCGTACCACATCCCACGTCCAACAAGCGCTTTTTCTCGCTCCCCAGTGAGTTGATCAGTTTTAATTTCTTTTGCAGGGTAAACTTCCTGGCAAAATGATACAGTTGATTGACGATTCCTCGTGTCGTATTGCTGTGGGAAATGTACGCCTCTGATTGGTAATACCGACCCGCATTTTCTTGCGTCGGTCTGGGATTCGTCAATTTGAAACGACACTTTTTACACTCTACGATCGCGAAACTTTCCTGAGTTACGGTGTAATCCTGGCAAATCATCAGGTTAGTAAACTGGTCACTTCCACAAATGGGGCAATTGCCTATTCTTTCGTACATTCAGTCGGGTGTGCGCGTTAAATTACGTTGCCTTTTTTTCGAATTTTTTGTTTTTCATCTGCCCACGTACACCATCAAAATCGACAAGTCAGAAGATGACACACCGCTGATTCTTGACGCCTGACCAATGGTAAGGGGCTTTATTTTTTTTAATTTTTCCCGGCCTTCGTTCGACATGGCCAAGAGCGCATCGTAGTTGAGATCGGGCCCAATTCGGTAGTCTTCCAATTCAATTAATCGCTCGGCGCTTTTCAATTCTTTGTCCAGGTAACTTTCGTACTTCACCCCAATTTCTGCCTGTTCCACTACGTCAGCTTCAAAACTGGAAACATCCATCGCCAGGGGACAAACCGATTGTAGTCCCTGGATGGTAATTTCGGGCCTTTTCAACAAGGAGTGAAGCGCTATCTTCTCCCTTACCGGAGCCGTACCGAGTTGCTCCAGACCTGGATTAATTACTTCCGGATTTACCTTCGTGCTTTTTAACAGTTGAATTAGCCGGGCCGTTTCTTCTTTTTTCTTCTTTACTTTTTCGAAACGATCTTCCGAGGCCAGACCCAAACGAAAACTTTTCTCGGTTAGCCGGATGTCGGCGTTGTCCTGACGGAGCAAGGTGCGGTATTCGGCTCGGGATGTGAACATGCGATAAGGTTCATCCGTACCCTTGTTAATTAAGTCGTCAATGAGTACCCCGATGTAGGCCTCCGACCGGTTTAAAACCAACTGCTCCAGGTCATTTATACTTTGATGCGCATTAATTCCGGCCATTAAGCCTTGACAGGCCGCTTCTTCGTATCCCGTGGTTCCATTGATTTGTCCGGCGAAAAAAAGATTCTTGACCCTTTTGGTTTCGAGGGTATTTTTCAACTGGGTGGGTGGGAAATAGTCGTATTCAATGGCGTACCCTGGTCGGAACATTTTTACCCGTTCAAACCCCGGAATCTTGATCAATGCGTTGTACTGCACTTCTTCGGGCAAGGAAGTTGAAAAGCCATTCACGTATACTTCCACGGTATCCCACCCCTCGGGCTCGACGAAGATCTGGTGCCGGTCTTTGTCGGCGAACCGGTTGATCTTGTCTTCTACTGATGGGCAATACCGGGGGCCCAAGCCCTTGATGCGACCCGTAAACATCGGTGACTTATTGAAACCCGTGCGCAACACCTCGTGAACTACCTGATTGGTGTAGGTAATGAAACAGCTCTTTTGCTCGGCAAGGAGTGGGGTATCGGTATAGGAAAATTTACCCGGGTTTGCATCGCCCGGTTGCTCTTCCATGGCTTCGTAATTTAAACTGCGGCCGTCCACGCGCGGTGGAGTCCCCGTTTTCATTCTACCGGCCTCGAAACCCAACCCAATGAGCTGCTCAGTGATTCCCGATGCGGCTTTCTCCGCCACTCTCCCCCCCCCGAAGCTCTTGTCTCCAATGTGAATTAGGCCGTTAAGAAAGGTGCCATTCGTCAAAACGACGGTTTTTGCTTCAATTTGAATACCCAGTGCAGTCCGGACCCCCATCACCACGTCACCGCTAATCACCAGTTCCGTTACGGTGTCCTGCCAAAAATCCACGTTGTTTATTTTTTCCAACGCCAGCCGCCATTCCGTAGCAAATTTCAGCCGGTCACTTTGACACCGCGGGCTCCACATCGCGGGCCCTTTCGAGCGGTTCAGCATTCTGAATTGAATCATCGATTTGTCGCTGATGATTCCCGACAGACCTCCCAGCGCATCGATCTCCCTCACAATTTGACCTTTGGCAACGCCGCCCATCGCGGGATTGCACGACATCTGGGCAATGTTTTGCATATTCATTGTGATCAGCAAAACCTTCGAGCCTAGGTTGGCCGCACTCGCTGCCGCCTCGCACCCCGCGTGACCAGCCCCGACCACTATTGTATCGTACTTGGGAAACATATCTTTCATACTATCAATTGGTATTTTCTTGGTAATGTTCCACGTGGAAACATTTCAATTTCTTCCGTTTGTTTCCACGTGGAACGTTTTTTGAATACATTCAACAACAATTAAGCAACGAAGAAACGAAGATAACTATTCTCTTTCTGGCGCATAATTTTAATTTGATCACGGGTCGAATCTTGGTAGCCCAATAGATGGAGCACGCCGTGAATCAGTACCCGGACCAACTCTGACTCAAAATCAACCCGGAAATCAGTTGCGTTTTCCCGCACCCGGTCAATGCTAATAAAAATATCCCCGTCAATGGTGAGCGGGGATGTAGCATTGTCAAAAGTGATAACGTCGGTCAAATAATCGTGTTCAAGGTAATCAATGTTCAACTTGAGTAGGTACGCATCAGAACCGAATACGTAATTCAAATGGGCGAGTTGAAAATGCTCGAGCGTGACAATTTCAGCTAAACGCTGGCGAATCCAGGCTTCGTTTTCGAGAGTGAAATCAGTATCAACCGAAAAAAAAGCAATGCTGCCCATTTAGTTGAAGTAAAAAATTAACTCCACGCAGCGACCATCATTTTTAAAATGAACTTCGTCGGATAGGTGACGCATCAAAAATATTCCTCGGCCACCAATCCGGTCAATGTTCTCCGGGGCGGTAGGGTCTTGCAAATTGTTGTAATCGAATCCTTCGCCTTCGTCCTCAACCACGAAGGAAATGGAATTTTCCCGCAAGAAAAGAGAGAGGTTGACATTCTTCGCCTTGTCTTCTTTGTTGCCGTGTTTTACTGCGTTGTTCACCGATTCCGTTACGGCAATCATGATGTTGCCGTAAATGTCGTCTTCAATGTTAAACCGATCCTTGGCATTGTCAATGAAGCTCTCAACGATTCGTATGTTTTCGATGAGAGAAGGAATCTGTATTCTAAGAGATTTCATGAGAAAAAGCGAATTATTTGGTAAGGCGAATCTTGTTGAAATATTTATCAACTTCTTTTTTATAATAAGGAGACAAGGACGGTGGAACCGTTTTGAGAAGCTCAATCTGCTTTTGTTTGGTGAGAATATACTCCTCGAATTGGGGCGGGGCTACCTTCTGTTTTTCCTTGGCCGCTTCCGCTTTCCGCTTATCGTCTTCGTCCCGCTCACGCAACGCTTTTTCCGATTCCAGCAGCCGGGTAAGAATGTCCCGCTGCCGGTTGATCATATTCTGAGTCAACTTTTTGTTCACCAATTCTTTTTCCGTTTCTTCCATTTGTTTGGCCAATTCTTTGACCTGATCACCCATCCCCTCCGTACCCGGTTTTCCCTTCTGGGCGTTTTCTAACTCTTTCAACGCTTTTCGAATCATTTCCTGTTCCATCGCCAAGCGTGATAGCTCTTCGGATAATTGACGACCGGCTTTGTTGCCTTGTTGCAACTGCTGAATTTGCTCGTTCAATTTCTTCTGTAGCTCGCCGAGCCCCGGAGATTGGGGCTTTCCTTTCTTCTTGCTTTTTCCGCTCGAAGGCTGGGCGTTGGCCATCTGCTCCTGCATTTGCTTGAGTACGTCGTTCAACATTAACGCCAGGTTGTTGAGGGAAGTCATCGTAAATTGCTGCTTTCCCGTGGCCGTATTGATGCGACGCTGCTTGATGGCTTCCACACTTTGGTCCATGTACTGGTTCATTGCACCAACCTCCCGCGTAACGAAAGATTCAATCTGAAAGACGCGCTTGGCCAAGGCATTTAAACTGTCTTCTACGATTTTGGCGTCATCTTTCAGTTTAAGCTGCTGTTGTGAAAGCTTGATGAATCTAGGGTCGGATTGGCTTACCTCCCGAAAATCCTTCATCAACTTTTCCTGGTCGAATGAAAGAGTCAGTAAATTTTCAAGAATATCGCGCAGGTCATCCATGTTTTCCTGCATCTGCTGCATTTCTTCGCCTGCTTGCATCTCACTTAGCTTGTCAGCCATCTCATTCATCTTTTTTGCCGCCTTCTTCTGAGAGTCGGAAGCCTTGCGATTCTGTTTTTGTTGCAACTGCTCCAGGCTTTTCTGCTGTTCCTCCGAAATATCTTCTTGCTGCTCTTGCGTATCGCCCATCTCCTGGGGATTTTCCAACTCTTCGTTCATCTTTTCCAGTTCTTTCAATTCCTCCTTGGTTTGTTCAAACTCCTCGTTCAACTTCTGTTGCTGATCCTCCAAGGCCGGCTTGTCCTGGTTCTTGTCGAGTGACTTCTCCGAAAGTTCCTGCTGTTTTTTGGCTTCTTCTTTCAAGTCCTGGGCAATATCTTCCGCTTTTTGATCAAGCTGTAGTTGTTTGAACATCTCCAAGGCGCGTTCCAACTCCTTCTTCAGGTTGTTTTCCTTTTTGTCGATCTTATCGAGGAGATCCAAAACATCCGCGTTGGTACGGTTCTGCTCGAGCAACTTCTGCAATTCCTCATAGAGCTTCTTGGTTTCTTCATCGAGCAACTCGTTCATCAGCTTGTTGAGTTGCTCGGCTTTTTCCGCTAGCTCCTGGCTTTGCTCGTTGAATTTTTGCTGTTTCTCTTGAATCGACTCGCTTTCCTTCCGAATGGATTCAATTTCTTTCATTAGTTCCTCCCTTTTCTTCAACAGGTCTTCTGCCAGCTTCTTGTCCTGGAAGTCCATGGATTTCTTGTTCTTGAGCCGGTTCTCCAAGCTTTTCATATCCTTCTTGAGCTTCTGAACTTCATTGATGGTACTGCTCAACCGGCTCTCCGTTTTCTCGGCCGAACTTTTCAGGGCGTTTTCCATCTCCTGTTCGGAAGGAATGTTGAATTCCATCGGTTGGGTTTTGGCGCTCTTGCTTCCGTTTACGCCGTCATTGTCCCACACTTGAACGTAGTACTGGAGTTTGTCCCCTGCTTTCAGGGACAAGCTGTCTAGCCTTAGCTGATGGTAAAAGTTTTGAATGGGCTGTTTGCGATCGAATGCCAGGTTCTTGGTTGCGTAAGAAGGGGGCTTGCTTCCTTCGCGTACCGCCCGGTAGAAGACCTTGAGTTGGGAAATGCCGTAGTCATCCATTACATTTCCTCCCAACACCAAATAGTTAAAAAGCGCAGTGTCTTGGTAATGTTCCAAAGAAACCTGCGGAAACTTGTCGGGGACGACGCTCACGTAATAACTGATTTTGTCACGATTGCGGCTGGCTCGGTTTTTCAAGTGAACTTGATAATTTTCCGACTTCTTCATCCGCTTGCTGAATTCGAAAGAATTGTTCGGTTTCTTGTCCGCTGCCAATGGGGAGCTCTCTTCAAAGCCGACGAAAAGGCTGTCCGTTCCGCTCGCATTGAATTCCCACCGAACCACCGTGCCGTCGGGCACTACCAGGTTGCCCACGTTGGTTAAGGTCTCATCCGTTTTGTTGAGATAAGAAGGATAGGACAAAGAAGCGTTGAAAAATTTGAGGTTGGGTCGCTCGATCACGTTGACGTTATAGTCGGTTGAGCGGAATCCAGCCGCTTCGAAATAAAAAGAAAAAGCTTTTTGGACCCGACTGAAGCTGTGGGCAAAACGCTGGGCATCGGCGCTTTCCATGCGGTGTCTCCTACCGTTAGACACCAGGTAAACGGACTCGGGTACTGCTTCGCCCGAAAGCGAAAGCGTAATTGGAAAGTCTTCGTCTTTGAATGCCGTGAGCGATTGATTGGCCAGTGAAAACCGGAACGGCGCCGGTTCGGCGTATTCATTTTTGAAATTAACGATGCGAGCCGAACTCTCGGCGAAAAAACGGGGATAGAAAAGCAAAATGGATACGATCAGGACGGCAGGAAAGAAAATATACTTCAGGTACTTGTTGTTTTCCCGTACATCAATGGCGTCGGTGAAGCGGACTACGCTGAGTTGCTGGGTTTTTTGTTCGATGCTGGCTTGGAGCAATTCACTCTGTTCGTAGCTCAACGCGCTCAATTGAAGCGTATTCAGCAATTTGTCGTTGATGCTGGTGAAGTGATTTCCAATTTGACGAGCCGCTTCTTCATTGCTGATCTGTCGCTTGAGGCTGTATAACCGGGCGATTGGGTTAATCAGCCAATAAGCCAAGGAAGTGAGTACGATGGAAACAAAAGCAAAAAAAAGAATGGCCCGTACAACGGGATTGAATCGGCCGAAGTATTCCAGGGTATTGATCAATAGAAAAGCACCCAGCAGAAGGGCCAGAAAGAAAATAGAACCCCGGAGCAGCTGGTTGCCGTAGTATTTCTTTTTATACGTGTGCAACTTCTCAAACAGGGTATTGCGAATCGGCTGGGGAGAAATTGCTCCCGTGGATGAGCGGTTGAGTTCCATACGGTAAAGAAAATAGGTGATTTCTAAGAAAACGATTAGCTTGGTCTCAATCCGTCATCGTTCATTCCACCGGATACAATTATCCGAAAAAACAATTCGGACAATCTTTCAAGACCCTTGTTTGTTCCCGTCGGCGGGTCGCTCCAAGTATACTTCACTCAAATCCCGGTACTGCATCGGGTTATTGGGAAAGTTTTTTACGTACGATTGAATCAACCGGTATCCTTCGTCGTACCAGAGCACCAAAACGGGGGCATCATTCATTAAAATCTGCTCCGCCTGGATGAAATACCGGTTTGCCTCCTCCACGGATCTGGCACTGAGGGCAGCTTCGTATAAACGATCGAACTTGGCATTCTTGTACCGCGCAATGTTTGGATACGATGGGTCATTCAAGGAAGCGGGTACTTGCTTTCCGTAAAATAACCAAAGAAAGTTTTCCGGGCTGGGATAATCGGCGGACCAGGCGGCGCGAAGCAA
Organism: Cytophagales bacterium; assembly: GCA_014379925.1. Classification (GTDB taxonomy): domain Bacteria; phylum Bacteroidota; class Bacteroidia; order Cytophagales; family ES-bin-26; genus ES-bin-26. The sequence goes on from JACMKY010000379.1 coordinate 31,462, forward strand.
TTGAAATTTTCCGGCAATGGCCTTGTCAACGGTTTGTGCCAACGGCTGGACGTTGATGGATACCTCTACGTTTAAGTTGTCTTTCAGTTGCTTTTGCACTTCAATGGCCACGTTGGTATTTCGTGAGCCTTCGGCATTGAGGTCCAGTACGATTTTGGGAAAGCCCTTCCCGTTGGGAAAGCCCGCCTTCGCCAGGTGGTACCGAGCCGAATCGACGTTCAATTCGTATCCCTTCAGGGCATTGATATTGTAATCGACGAAACTGGGTGGGGTAATGCCGTGAAAACCGGGGGCAAATCCCTCTCCGTTCAATACATTCTCCAGGATTTTCTGCCGGTCCACGGCGTAAGAAAACGCCTTGCGCACGTGGGCTTCCTTGAAAACGGATCCTTGGTTGAAAAAGGTCAGAAACTGGGTAATCATTTCGGGAGCGCGTTGCAATTCAAACTGGCTGTACTCGCCCTTTTCCGAACTTCCTACCTGCTCCAAAATCTCAATGATAAAATCGGTGGGAAGCCGGTATACCATATCCAGTTCCCCTTTCCTGAATTCGAATAACTCCGTCTTTTTGTCTTTGATGAACTTGATGCTTATGGCATCCAGAAAAGGCAGCCGGTTGCCGAGCGAATCCACCCCGTGGTAGTTGTCGTGCCGCTTTAAAACGAGAGAAACGTCGTCGTCCACGCTGCTTATGCGGAAGGGACCAGTTCCGACAGTTTTGATCCGCATTTCCTGCCCGTACTTTTCGTAGGCTTCCCTCGGATAAAGAAACGTAGCCGGACGGGCAAGGTTGTAGATCAGAATGGAATTGGGCTTTTCCAAGGTCAACTGCACAGTATACGCATCGAGTACGTTGATTCCCTCAACCTCGAAGCCAGGTTTACCCCCACCGGCCGTAGCCTCGTAGTAGCGGTCAGCACCCTTCAGAATGCCTTTGAAAATGGAAAATTGCTGGTTGGAGGCCCGTTGGGTACACAGTTGGGTAAAGCAGTACTTTACGTCTTCCGCTTTCAATTCCCTCCCCTTGCCTTCGGGGAAGCAGGGATCATCATGAAAGTAAACGCCCTTTTTAATCTTGAACGTATAGACGGTTCGGGATGCATCAACGGTATAATTTTCGGCCAAGCAATTGATTACTTTCAAGTCGGATTGATTGAACTTGAGCAGGCCCTCGTAAACCTGGGTAGCGACGCGGTAAGAAAAGGCATCGGTGATACTCGGTGGAAAAAGGTTTTTAATGTACTCGGATTCGTTAAGACGGAACACCCCCCCGTAAGTGCGGCCGCCTTTGGCTTCCTTAGGCTGCTGCGAAGCTTCCGTACTGGGATTGGAAGGATTACAGGCGCTGAAAAATAACAACAGACACGAAATACAGACGGGGAGTCTCTTCATGGTAAGGATTCAATATTTTTGAGATAAAATTAATCAATATAATCTACGAAACAAAGCTGAACCACGACGGGTAATGTTCCAGTTCGGGTGAATCATTTCGGAAAACGCCGAAAACGGATGTTGCCCGGTGCGAATCAATCCTTCCATTCAACCCGTTTTGCAACGTAGAAAAGTCGATGAACTTACGCCGTTGGACCGGCCCTCAGGCTTCGCGTTGAAAGTACTCGATCACGTAGGTTTTCAGAAGCGTCTCCTGGCTGAGCAAATCGAAAGGGGGCAGTTTTTTTACCAATTTCCAGTGTGGCCAGCCTTCGCTGTCTAGCCCCTCCAACGCATAGATTCCCGCCAGACTCAACACTTTGCAAATGGCGATGTGCATCAGGTCTTGCTTCTGCTCCTTGGTAAATTGTTGTTTGCCTCTTCCCAACTCCTGGACCCCAATCAGGAAAAGCACGCCGTGCAAATCGGCGGGGCGCTTGCCAATGGTTCGCTCCAAACGGTCAAGCAAAGACGTCCATTCCATTTCGGTATTTTCTGGTTCCGCATCCATGGTTTAACTTGGTTAACCTGAAAATAAATCGGGTCGGATTCGGTAGATTGGAACAAGTTAACCAGAACCAACGATTTCTGCCCTGGGGTATGCTGAAAGATTTCGTATCAATCATTTTTCCGGAGTACTGCCGCGCCTGCCTGGGTCCCCTGGAAAGGAATGAGCCGTACATCTGCACGACGTGTCGCTTCTCACTGCCCCGAACCAACTCCCACCTCACGGAAATGACCGCATTGACCCACCGGTTCTGGGGGCGCGTACCCATCTGGCACAGCTTGGCCTACCTGAAATTTACCAAGGGGGGAACCGTGCAACAACTGCTGCACCAACTCAAGTACAACGACCAGCGGGAAATCGGCGAAACGCTGGGCCAATGGTACGGCTTCGAACTGACGGAGCACGGCTTCGCGGAAAAATTCGACCTGATTCTACCCGTTCCGCTGCACGCATCAAAATTGCGAAAGCGGGGGTACAACCAAAGCGATTGCTTTGCCAAGGGGCTCTCGGAAGGAATGCGGGTGGCGTGGTCGCCCGACGTGCTGCGGCGGACCGTCGCCACGCCAACCCAAACCAAGAAGAAGCGGCTGGAAAGGTGGCAAAATGTGGATGCCGTTTTCGAGGTGACAAACGAAGATTTTCTGCGGGGCAAACGCATCTTGCTGGTGGACGACGTGGTGACGACGGGTGCCACGTTGGAAGCTTGTGCCCAGGAACTCTACCGGGTAGCCTGCGCCGCGGTGAGTATTGCAACCATTGCGGCAACGACCTGATTTGGTTTAGAGTCCGGGATTGGCGATCAAGCAAGCCGCGTGACCGGGCGGCCCCAATAAAAACTGCCTTCCGGTGCGGGGTTCAAACCCGAGTCCGGAAGGCAATTGAATGGGATAACCCATTCCCGAGGGATTACTTGTTTCCGCCGGCTCTGATCATCGCGCAACGGAAACCGATGGTCGCGGTAGCGGAATCCTGCTCCAGGTACCGCCGGGTGCCGGGCGTTAACCAGTAGGCTACGTCTTTCCAGGAACCTCCTTTGTAAACCCGCACGTCGTCGTCGATGAGCGAATTGGGGTTGGCCGGGTTCTTGGACTTGTTGTCGTAACTGGAGGCTTTGTCCAGGTAGCCGTTCCGGCGAATGGGGTTCAAGTCGTCGAAATCCTGGAAGGAAAGGGGCCGGTAAACGTCGTATACCCACTCGTTTACGTTGCCCGCCATGTTATAAAGACCGAAATCGTTGGGCGGGTAATCGTAGATGCCCGCGGTAATCAACGCCCCGTCGTTCAACTTGCCGGCAATGCCCGCGTAGTCACCCCGTCCCCGTTTGAAATTGGCCAGGAAAGTGCCCATTTGTTTGCCGTACGGATTCCGCAGCGCGTGACCATCCCAAGGGTACAAGCGCTGGTTGGTTTGGTTCTCGTCAATGTACTGGGTACCAATGAGGGCTTTGGCCGCGTATTCCCACTCGGCTTCGGAGGGCAAACGGAAGTTGGGCAGCACCGCTCCGGTTTCCAGGGGGATGCGTCCCTCCCCTTCGGGAATTTCGATGCCCGCGTCTTCGGCCAGTTTCTTGTTCACGGCCAGGGTACGCCAGGTACAGTAGTCATTGGCCTGCACCCAGGAGATGCCCACCACCGGGAAGAAGCGAAAGCCCGGATACCGCAGGTAATGATCCACGTAGGAATCATTGAACGCCAATTCGCTGGCCCAGACGTTGGTGTCGGGCAGGGCCGACTGGTAGAATTCTTCGGAGGAATCTTTCTGCACGTGAAAGAGGTATTCCAGCCAGTGGATGTTGGCAATTTCCGTTTCATCCATGTAAAAGGACTGGATGCTAATGGTTCTTTCCACGTTGTCACGGGAACTCATCACGTCTTCCTCCAGGGAACCCATCACGAAACGACCCCCTTCAATGAAAACCATGTTGGGCGCGTCGGGTTGCCCTTTGAAATCCATTACCTGAAAACCGTCGTCGGCGTTGTATTCCAGACCAGTGGCCGTGCTGGTAGGACCTGGCTCTTCGGCGGTCGGGTGGCTGCCCTTCTTGCAGGAAGTCGCCAAGGTAACCACACCCAACAAAAGCAGTGCATTCTTAAAGAGTCTGACCATCTTTTTCATAACCTGTTGGATAATACTGGATACAAGTGGTTTTGGATTGCTGGTTTGCAAAAATTCAACGCTTTCTCTAAACCGGGGTCCAACCCGCTAAACAAAGGAATTGATTGAGACCTAAAGTTGGGAGAATGGGTCGGAAAAAAGAATCCACAGTCTTTTCAAATTGAATGTATGTACTGTTTTCCGACATTAAGCACCTCGGTTGCCCGGCGCTTATCCAAGTACCGCGTTGAGGATTTCGAAAGCCTGCCGGATGGAGTTTACTTCCCCAAACACCACCAGTGGCTTTCCTTTTACTTCCTTGAGAACGGCTTTTTTGGGATGCTTTTGCAAATACTGCAACACCTTTCCGAACTGCTCGGACTTGAAGTACGCTTCGTTGGTACCCGAAACAAAGTAGCCTTTTAAAGTATCGTTCTTCAAGGTTAGTTTCTCGAAGCCGATCGCTTCCGCTCGCCAACGCAGCTTCACGGTTTCGATCAGTTCCGTTACCTCGCCGGGCAAAGGTCCAAAACGGTCCACCAGTGCACTTTTGAACCTATCTAACGACTCTTCATCCTTGATATTGTCGAGCTTGGAATAAAGGCTCAGCCGTTCCGAAACGTTGGATACGTACTGCTCGGGAATCAGGATCTGGAGGTCGGTTTCGACCACGCAATCGGGCACCGCCGCCCGGACGGAAATTTCTTTCTCGAACAATTCCTTGAATTCGTTCTCTTTCAATTCCTGCACGGCCTCGTCCAGGACTTTGTGGTACATATCAAAGCCCAGGTCGGAAATGAACCCGCTCTGCTCGGCTCCCAGCAGGTTGCCCGCCCCGCGGATATCCAGGTCGCGCATCGCCACCTTGAAGCCATCACCCAGGTCCGTAAATTCTTCCAGGGTGCTCAGGCGCTTGCGGGCGTCGGTCGAAAGCACGGAGGTGGGCGGCGTAAGCAGGTAGCAGTAGGCCTTCTTGTTGGAGCGTCCCACCCGTCCCCGCATCTGGTGCAGATCCGACAGCCCGAACATGTGCGCCCGGTTGATGAGGATGGTGTTGGCGTTGGGAATGTCCAGGCCCGACTCGATGATGTTGGTCGAAACCAGCACGTCGTACTCTCCCTCGATGAATTTCATCATGGCCTTCTCCAGCTTGGCTCCCTCCATTTGTCCGTGGGCGATGCCAATGCGGGCGTCGGGCACCAGCCGTAGCACCATGTTTCCGATTTCAATGATGTCTTCGATCCGGTTGTGCACGAAGAAAACCTGGCCGCCCCGTCGCAACTCCGCGCTGACGGCGTCGCGGATAATGGCTTCGTCGAACACGTGTAACTCGGTGGTCACGGGCTGGCGGTTGGGCGGCGGCGTGGCAATCACGGACAGGTCGCGCGCGCCCATCAGGGAAAAGTGGAGGGTCCGCGGAATGGGCGTGGCCGTCAGGGTAAGCGCATCGACGTTGACCCGCATCTCCTTGAGGCGCTCCTTGGTTTTTACCCCGAACTTCTGTTCCTCGTCCACAATCATCAAACCCAGGTCCTTGAACTTGACGTCCTTGCTCACGATGCGGTGCGTGCCGATGAGAACATCCGTGTGGCCCTTCTCCACGCGCTGCAAGGTTTCCTTGATTTGCTGGGTAGTTTTGAAGCGGTTGATGTATTCCACCTTGCAGGGGAATTTTTCCAGCCGATCCTTGAAGGTCTTGTAATGCTGCATGGCCAGGATGGTGGTCGGCACGAGGACGGCCACCTGCTTGCTGTCGTTGATGGCTTTGAACGCCGCCCGAATGGCCACCTCCGTTTTGCCGAAGCCCACGTCGCCGCAAACGAGCCGGTCCATCGGGTGGGCTTGCTCCATGTCCACCTTGACGTCAGCGGTCGCCTTGGCCTGATCCGGCGTATCCTCGTAGATAAAAGAAGATTCCAGTTCGGCTTGCATGAAGCTGTCCCTGGAGAAGGCAAAGCCGGGTGCCGCCCGCCGCTTGGCGTAGAGCGTGATGAGTTCCTTGGCAATGTCCTTAACCTGCTTCTTGGCCCGCGACTTTTTGGCTTCCCAATCCGACGAACCCAGCTTGTTCATCTGCGGCGGACCACCCTCCTTGCCGCTGTACTTGGCGATCTTGTGCAGCGAAAGAATGCTCACGTACAGCAAATCGTCGTCGCGGTATACCAGCCGAATGGCTTCCTGTTCGCGCCCGTTGACCTCGATCTTTTCCAGCCCCGCAAAACGGCCGATGCCGTAGTCGATGTGGGTCACGTAGTCGCCGGGCTGCAAGTTTCGCAGCTCCTTGAGGGTGAGCGCCTTCGACTTGGCAAATTTCTGACGGGACTTGTACTGGTGAAAACGGTCGAAAATCTGGTGGTCCGTATAGCAGGCCAGTTTCAGCTGTTCGTCCACGAAGCCTTCGCGGAAAGCAATTTCCAGCGGCTGGAAACGCATATTGGGATCCAGTTCATCGAAAATGGTACTGAGCCGCTCGAACTGTTTCGACGAATCGGCCACCAGCACGTTGGTGATGCCGTGGGTCTGGTTGTCTTGCAGGTTTTCGATGAGCCGGTTAAAATCCTTGTTGAAGGAAGGTTGGGGTCGGGACTGGTAAGTGAGCTTTTCCTCCGTCTTGAAGTAAAACCGTTTGCCGAACTCCACAGTAGTAAATGCCTTGATCTGATCCAGGAAATCCCGCCGGGTTTCGTACAACTCCGCCGGGCTGGTAATCACCTGCGTATTGCCGCTCTGATCGAGGATACCCTGGAAGCTCAGTTCGGCTTTCTCGTAGTACTTCTGAACCACGTCGAGGGTCAGGTCCACGTCCTTCAGCCAAAGCAGCGCGTCTTCGGGGAAAAACTCCAGGAATGCCTGCCGCGTTTCGTGCAACAACCGGGTTTGCACGTTGGGCACGATGGCCACTGTTTTGACGCTTTCCAGGGAAAGTTGGTTCAACGGATTAAACGTGCGGATGCTCTCAATCTCATCCCCGAAGAACTCGACCCGGTACGGATATTCGTTAGCGTAGGAGAAGACATCCACGATGCCCCCGCGCACGGAAAACTGACCCGCTTCGTAGACAAAATCCGTTTTTTCGAACTCATAACCCAGCAGGAGTTCGGTCAGGAAGTCCGTATCCACCCGCTCCCCTACCCGGGCCGAAAACGTATTTTCGCGCAACGAACGCCGGTTGATTACCTTTTCGGTCAGGGCATCGGCGTACGTGACGACGAGAACCGGGCCCGCGTTCTTTTGGTTGAGGCCGTTCAGCACTTCGGCCCGCATCAGCACGTTGGCGTTGTCGATTTCCTCTACCTGGTAGGGCTTCTTGTAAGAGGCGGGAAACAGCATCACTTCTTTGTCAACCAGCAAGTTGTGCAGGTCGTTCTGAAAGTAAGCCGCCTCGTCCTTGTCGTGCAGAACGAACAGGCAACTGCGGGGATGAATTTGGTGTACGGCGGCAGCCAGCACCGCGTCCAGGCTCCCAACCAATCCTTTCAATTGAATTCGATGCGGAGAGGCTCGTCCGATCTGACCGGCAATGGTTTGAACCAAGCTGTCTTCCTGATACAACTTTAAAAACTCTTTTACTTTCAAAGGGGAAAAGAAGAGTGGGTAAGGCCGCAAAATTACGGCAAAACGAGTTCTCCGAAGGGAATTCCCGGGGATGAAATTGCTAAATGGTGGGGGATTGAAGACCGCGTACGGGCAAAAGGAAAGTTATTCTGCCGGCAAGGAAGGGTGAGCAACCAGCGACGTGTTACTTCAACAAGGTATACACGCCCCACGCCGACAGGTAGGCCAGCGCCGTCATGTAGACGAGTTGGATCAAGGGCCAGCGCCAGCCGTTGGTTTCGCGGTAAACCACGGCCACCGTGCTCATGCACTGCATCGCAAACGCGTAGAAAATGAGCAGGGAAAAGGCCAGCGCCGGCGTGTACATCGGCCCGCCCGTGCGGGGGTTCACCTCCTTGCGCATGCGCTCCTTGATGGTGGCCGCATCGTCGGCATCCCCGCCGAGGCTGTAGATGGTGGACACCGTACCCACGAATACTTCGCGGGCGGCAAAGGAAGTGATCAGCGCAATGCCAATTTTCCAGTCGTAGCCCAGCGGCCGGATCACGGGCTCGATGAACTTGCCGAAGTGGCCGGCGTAGGAGTTTTCCAGCTTTTGGGCGGCAATCCGGTTTTCCAGCGCCGACCCGCTCAACGCGGGGTTTGCCCGTCGCGCACCCGCCTCCGCCCGTTGCATCGCGTCGCCGGGTCCGTAGGAGGCCAGCACCCACAACACGATGGAAATGGCCACGATTACCTTGCCCGCCTCGAAAACGAAAGCCTTCACCTTCTCGAAAATGGTCAGCCCCACGTGATCCCAACGGGGCATCTTGTACGTAGGTAATTCCATGATGAAGTAGCTCTTCTCCCGGGCTTTCAGGATGATTTTCATCAGCCAGGCGGAAAACAGCGCGGCCAGGAAGCCCAACAGGTACAGCCCCATCAGGGCAACTCCCTGCAGGTTGAGAAACCCGA
>JACMKY010000380.1 GCA_014379925.1 Cytophagales bacterium
ACTGGGCGTGGCGCGGGGAACCCACCAGTCGCCCGGTTTTCCGGCCGAACAGGACGATTTTACGTGGTCGTTTCTGGGATTGGTCGCCCTCGAAAATCCGCCCAAGCCCAACGCGGGGGCGGTCATTCGGGCGTTTACGGAAGCGGGCATCCGGGTGAAGATGATTACCGGCGATTACCCCGAAACGGCCCGGGCCATTGCCCGGCAGGTGGGTTTGCCCGGTGCCGATGCGTGGGTGACGGGCCAGCAGGTGATGGCGATGGACGAACCCACGCTCCGCCAGCGGGCTGCGCAAACGGCGGTGTTCGCCCGGATGTTTCCCGAAGCCAAATTGCGGGTAGTGGAAGCCCTCAAACAAAACGGCGAGGTGGTGGCCATGACCGGCGATGGCGTCAACGACGGCCCGGCCCTGAAAGCGGCTCACATCGGGGTGGCCATGGGTCGGCGCGGAACCGAAGTGGCCAAACAGGCCGCCTCGCTGGTGCTGGTCAACGACGACCTGAGCAGTATGGTCGAGGCCATCGCGCAGGGCCGCCGGATTTACCAGAACCTCCAAAAAGCGGTTGCCTACATCGTCTCCATTCACGTTCCGATTGTTCTGACGGTGGCCGTGCCATTGCTGGCCAACTGGAAATGGGAAAACCTGTTCAACCCAATCCACGTCATTTTTCTGGAGCTGGTGATGGGGCCAACCTGCTCGATTGCCTTCGAGAACGAACCCGCCGAAGCGGGGCAGATGCGGCAACCGCCCCGGCGGCTGACCGATACGTTTCTGGCCGGGCCGGAGTTGGGCCGAAGCATCGCCCAGGGGCTGGGTATCTCGGGGGCCGTGCTGGGGGTGTACTACGTGGCCACGCAACAAGGCGAAGCCGTTGCCGTGGTGAGAACGCTGGTTTTCTCGACCCTGGTGCTGAGCAACATTTTGCTGACGCTGGTGAACCGGTCGTTTACCCAATCCGTGTTTCAAACGATTGGGGTGCCAAACCGGCTGCTCTGGCTCATGCTTGGCCTTACGTTCGGGCTGTTGCTGGCTACCTTGTTTATACCGTCCGCGCAGCAGTTGTTCGGTTTCGCGCCCGTTTCGGCATCGGCATTGGGGTGGTGCACGCTGGCCGCGCTGGTCGGTGCAGGCTGGATCGAGGGGTATAAGGTGATCCGCGTACGAAAAAGAAATTGATAGTCAGCGCAGTATGAAAACCGTCCTGAAAATTTTGGTCGCCCTGGTTACCGTCGGCGTGGCCGGGGTTGGAACGGGGAGATTCTTGTTTGGCCGGAAGGCCGACGAAGATGTTTTATTACAGGAAGCCGCAAATTCGGCGGGTACGCCCCAACGTACTACACCCGATTCGCTGCCGGCAACGGTGCGTAACTATCTGCGGCGGGTACTGCCCACCGAATCGGTGATGCCAACGCACATTGTGCTCAAGCAGCGGGGCGAAATCCAGACGAAGCCAGGAGCGTGGACCCCGTTCACCGCCACGCAGCACATTTTCGCGACCCGACCCGGCTTTATCTGGATGGCCGACGCATTCCCGGTTTACGTACGTGACTCCTTCCTCAATGGGAAGGGCCAGACGCTCATCAGTCTGCTCGGTCTGGGAACCATCGGGCGGGACACCGGCCCGGAAATGAATCAGGGAGCCATGCTGCGTTACCTCGGCGAACTGTGCTGGTTACCCGCCGCCTTTTTGGACCAACGGCTACGCTGGCAGGAGCAAAGCCCCGGCGTGGTCGAAGCG
>JACMKY010000047.1 GCA_014379925.1 Cytophagales bacterium
CTTGCCGTCGTGGTGGAAGAGGGGCCAACTTCGGGAACCGTTTCGGCAACGCACCTTCCTGTCGAACGGCTCTTCGGTATGCAAACGCTTCATTCCCTCAACATCCTCGGGCACGTGCTGTTCGGCACGGCGGCCTTATTGGTGGGCGGGATCGCCCTGCTGGCCCGCAAAGGACCCGGCCGCCACGCGCGCTTCGGGCGGTATTTCCTGGGGGCATTAACCGTCGTCGTGGCAACGGCCGGGATCGGAATCATGTTTTTTCGCTCCAACCCCTTCCTGCTCATGCTGACGCTGCTGGGTGGTTACGTCGGCTATTCGGGCTACCGGACTACCCGGCTCCGCGAACGCCCGGCCTCCCCCGCCGACGCGCTGGTGGCCGTGGTCACGTTGGCTGCCGGCGGTGTCTACCTCGTTTTGGGCGGGCAATCGGGTGGAAACTGGTCACCGGCAGTGGTCTACCCGACGCTGTCGGGCCTGGTGCTGGTGGCCGGCTACGACCTGCTGAAGCGCTTCCTGCTCTTCGAACGGCTCCGGACGTGGTGGCTCTACGAGCACATCTACAAGATGACGTCGGCCTACAACGCCATTGTGTCGGCTTTCGCCGGCACCGTTTTTCCGAACCACCATCCTTACAGCCAGATTTTACCGACAGTTTTCTTCATGGGCCTGATCGCCTACTTCATCGGGCGGCAAGCGCGTAAAGCCAGGTTGAAAAAGAAAAATGAACCAATTCCACCAGTGACGGAAATGCCGCCCAGCGGGAATGCACTTTTCGGCTAAATCCGGGAGAAGCCTTTACCGCACTAAACGTTTGACGGTTTGACTCCCCGCAGGATACTCCGGCCGCGGAAGAATGTGGGCGCCGGTAGCCCCTCAGTCGTCTTTCCTACCCGTTGGCCGCTCCCGCGGTTGCTTTTCCAGCAGGTATTTCCAGTAGCGGATCGGCACGTGCCGGCGGTGGAGTTTGGGGTTGCGGCGGGCCGGAATGTTGACGTTCTGAAAGTATACCCGCCACAGGAGTTGATACAGTTCTTCCTGCTCGTCGTACACCGGCCCGGGGTCTTCGGCTGGCTGGTCGGGCGGCGCGAAGTCGAAGCGGACTTCCCGGGCCTCCGTCTTGTCGTAGTACACCCCGTATTTTCGCCGGGCGTCGTAGATGATCCAGACCTGGTCGGCGTAGCGTTGCACGAAATGGGCGGTGATGAGGGGAAGCACGTTGAAATCGGGGTCGATGGTGGCGTAGAAGCTGCCGTCCCGGAGTTGCTGAAACCGCACGAAGGCTTCGAAGCGGTGCTTTTCCCGGAATAACTGGCGACCAAGCTGGGCAACGCGCAGGACGGCCGGCGAACCGTAGTTCTCTTCTACCCTTCCCGGCGCGGTTTCCGGCGCCGCGAACACCTGCCGGACGAAGGACAACAGCAGTTCCTCCCGTTCCGGCAACTCCGACAGGTAGCAGGCGTACACGTTGACCAGCGCCGCGGTGGAAATCCTTTTCTGCAAGCCCCGCCAAACCCGGTTCGCCTTGGTTTCGTCGGTAAACACCACCGTTGATTCCCCCAACGCGTCGGGTTGGTAGCCCGCCGCCGGAACCAGGCGGGCGGGTTCGGCCCGGCGGACGTACACGTCGAAGACGGCGGTCAGCAAACCCTCAAACGAGCCGTCGTACACGAAAAAAGTCATTGGCGGGAGAAGTAAGGAGTGATCAGTTGCCCGTTGAGCGAAAAACGCCGGTAAAGTTACCCCCGGCCGGCCATTTAGCCGCCGATTCCTTCGGGCAACGGGCGCCCGCCATTGGTCCGCCCCGGCGTACCGCAACCTTCCCGTTGCGTCTTTACGCGTGGGTGCGGGCGCGAATGCCGGTGCATTCTTCCTTCACTTCAATCCCATCAGCACCGTCTGCTTCTCGGCCACGGATTGTACCTTTTCGCGGGAGAAATACACCGGGAAGTACGCATCCTTCTTCCACAACTCGAACAGGTCGCGGTAGTGGGGGTCGTCCGGGTTGCCCGACTGACCGGGGGAATTCGTACCCACGGCCGCGTCCCAGTCGCCAGTGTCCACGATCAGGCGGAAGGTAGCCCCGTGCGACTGATTGTTGCTGCCGCCCGTCGCGCCCACCGTCAGGCCGTAGCCCCCGCGCGGAAAAGGACCCACCTCCAGCCGGCGGCGGGTGGCTTCGTCCACGGCCGGGCTCAGCGGATGGTGGATGAGCACGTGCTTGTAGGCAAGTTGGCCGTACTGCCACCGGCGCGCATCGGAGCCCAACTGTTGGGTGAGGCTGGCGACCGCTTCGACCAGGCTGCGGAGCAAAAACGCGTCGCGGCCGGCCGCCGGGTCGGGGCCGAACTCGCGCCGGGGCGTGGTCAGCCAGTCCATCATCTTCTTCACCTGAATGCTTTCGATGAAAGGTTGCCCGGGCTTCGGAACGAAAAGACCGAGCGTGTTTTCGCGCAGGCGTTGCTCCCACGCCACGTAGATGCCCGCTTCGACCGAGTTGGGGACCAGCGCGCAATCCCAGGCCAGCAGCCGTTGCCGGGCCGCTTCCGTGCGCGGTTCCGGGGCCGCCAACCGGCGCAGCATGGGCACCAGTTGCCGGGCGGGCAAGGAGACGTAGTCGGTCTGAAGCCGTTGCATCGCCGCCACGGTGTGGGCTTTGCCGGCCCCCAGCACTTCGGCAATGCGCTCGCCCCGGTAGGGATCGGCCCACGTCCAGCCGAGGGCGTTCCGGTGCGGGTAGCCGGGGGGCGTCACGTTTTCGTTGGCCGTGGCCAGAAACCCCCGGGCCGGATCGGCCGCGTGGGGCCGCGACAAGATGGGCAGGTATCCTTTCCACTCGTAGCGCCCGTCGCCGGGAACGGGCACCAGTCCGCTCCAGTTGGGCCGGACGGGCGCGATGCCGACCACCTGCCAACCGATGTGCCCCTTCCGGTCGGCCCACACCACGTTAAGCCCCGGCAGGTGGCTGTAGCGGCAGGCTTCCCGAAACGCGGGCCAACTCCGGGCCTGGTCCATCCGCAGGCTGGCCAGGTAGGGCGCCCCGCCCGGCTCCAGCCAGGCGGCCCGCACCGCGTAGGCCTTGTGGCGCAGGGTGTCCTCGTAAACCACCGGGCCGTGGCGGGTATATTTCAGGTCGATCCGCACCGGGGCGGCGTCCTTCACCGGAATTGATTCCCGGATCACCCGCATGGCCACCCACTGGTTCTGGTACCGGTACTGGGCAGGGTTGGCGGGGTTGGTGTCGTAGACGTAGAGGTCTTCGCTGTCGGTTTCGAACACGGTAATTCCCCACGCGCCGTGTTCGTCGTGCCCCACCGAAACGCCCGGCACGGTGGGCTCGCCCGCGCCGACCACGTTCCAGCCCGGCGCCACCAGGTGAACGTAGTGCCGGAGCGAAGGAGCGGCCAGGGTCCGGTGCGGGTCGTTGGCCAGGAGGGGAAAACCGCTTTGCGTCCGCCAACCGCTCACCACCCAGTTGTTGCTGCCGATGTCGAACCGTCCCTGGTTCTGCGTCCGCGCGTAGGCTTGCCCGGCCTCCCGCGACCGTTCGAGGAAGGATTTCCGGTCGCTCCGCCCGGCCGCTACGATGTCCTCCGGGGTAAACTGGAGGGGTTTCCGGAAGGCCCGGTACCCGTCCAGGATCCGGTCCGACAACCCGCTGCCGTCCACGGCCCGGTCCAGGCGCAGGTCGGGCTCGCCGGGGTGGAACCAGACCAGGTCCTTCACTTTCTCCGGCCCCAACCGGTGTACCGCTTGCCCGTAGTCCAGCTCCTTTTCCACGTTGCCCACCAGGCCCTGGTGGCGGGAAATGACTACTTCGGGCGTCCAGCGACCGGGTTTGATTTTCAGCAACCGGAACTCCAGGGGCAGCAAAGCCGGATTGCGTTCCGTTTCCCCGACGTAGGCGTTGACGCCCCGCACGAACGAAGCAATGATGGTTTCTCCCCGGGGATGGTAGTGTTGCATTTCCTGGCGCAGGTTTCCGCGAAACCGGAACAGCCGCGCCCCCGCGTCCCGCCGGAGTTCCTTGGCGCCCAGCACCTCGGCCACCGTTCCCGTGGCTTGCCGCGGAAGGTAGGCATTTTTCCCGGTTTTTACCGGTCAACGCCGCAACCAGGGACCGCGTCAAAATTCGCGCGGGCAATCACCCGTACGCGGGTCCGGGCATTTCAGCCGGGTCGCAAGCCCGGCGGGAAAGGCTTCCGTTCCGGTTCCTGCCTACTCCAACGGCCGGGCCTTGCCTTTCTCCCTGGCGTACCGGTTGAAAAGGTCCAGGGCGAAACGCAGCTTGCCGTCCCGGTTGCGGGCGCGGATGAAAATATTGCCGCCCGCCTTGGCGTCGGGCCCGGCGTTTTCGGGCCGGTAATCCTCTCCCCTTCTTTTGAGGTTGCTCAGCGGTACCCGGAA
>JACMKY010000048.1 GCA_014379925.1 Cytophagales bacterium
ACATTTTTCGCTGCCCCGTCCTGGGCGATGAGTTTGGCGAGCGTTTCGTTGATGATCACGTGGTTGCTGTCGGCGGCGGCGTTCGGGTAAAAATCCCGGCCGGCCCGCAGTTGCATGCCCATCGTGGTCAGGTATTCGGGCGAAACGCCTTCCTGGGTGATCAACACCTCCCGGGTGGGATCTTTGCCCGGCCAGGCCCATCCCGAGCCGTTGCTACCCAATTCCAGCACGGTGCTGTTGCTCGTCGCCGCGTTGCTCACCACGCCGGTAGCGAGCAGGTCACTTTTGACGGCTGAAAAGTGATCGGCCAGGTTTCCCCGCAAATCCAGGTAAATCAGGTTTTGCCGGTCGTAACCCAGCGGTAGGTCCTTGACGTGCTGCACCTGCTGGTAAACGATTCCCGTGCCGATCATCAGGACCATCGACACGGCAAACTGGGCGACGACCAATCCCTTCCGGACGAAGCCGGCCCCCGCGTTGGTCTTGATCCGCAAGCCCTTCAGCACGGCAACGGGGTTGAAGGAAGAAAGGTAGAAGGCGGGGTAGCTCCCGGCAATCAAGCCGCTGACCAACCCGATGGCCAACAACCCCCCCGCGTAGACGGGATCGAAAACGTTGAACGTCAATTTCTTTTCCACCAGCGCATTGAAGCCCGGCAGGGCCGCGTACACGAGCCCAACTGCCACCAACACCGCCACCGAAGACATCACCAGCGACTCGCCCATGAACTGGCCGACGAGCATGCGTTGATCGGCCCCCAGCACCTTCCGCACGCCCACCTCCCGGGCGCGTTGTTCCGAACGGGCCGTGGCCAGGTTCATGAAGTTGACGCAGGCGATGAGCAGGATGATCCAGGCGATGAGGGTGAACAGCTTCACGTACTTGATGCGGCCACCGGCCTGCTTGCCATCCTGGAATTTGTCGTACAGACGCCATTCGTTGACCGAGAACAGAAAGCATTTCGTCTCCACGGTCGCGGCTTTGGTTTTGAGAAAACCGTACAGTTGTTTATCCACTGCGGCCGGGTCGGCCGCGGGTTGCAGTTCGACGAACGTGGCGATGCCATTGTTGCCCCACTCCTTGAGCCACGTGTTCTTGGCTTCGAACAGGATGAAAGGTGCCAGCCAATCGAATTCGAAGGAGGTGTTGGCGGGCAGGTCGCGCACGACCCCCGTGACGGTGTAATCCCGTTCGTTGTTTACTTTCAGCGTTTTCCCGATCGGATCGGCCTTGCCAAAAAACCGATTTGCCATTTTCTCGCTAATCACCAGCGTATGAACCTGGTCAAAGGCTCCCCGTGCCTTTCCTTTCACGAAGGGCAAGGTGAACATCGAAAAGAAGGCGGAGTCCACGTAGTGTCCCTTTTCGTAAATGGCTTGGTCGCCCCGGGCAAACAGCGCCCGTTCGTCCCAGCCCATCCGGGCGGTGTTGCGTACGCCGGGTATTTCGGCTTTGACGGCCCCGGCAAACGGACCCGGCGTGGCGCGGAAAGTGGACGTGATCCCGTCGTAGGTCTGGTTTTCCATGACGCGGTACAAGACATTCCGCTTTTCGAACTGGTGGTTGTAGGCCAGCTCATCCGCCACCCACCGCAGAATCAGGGCCGCGCAGGCGATGCCCACCGCCAAGCCAATGAGGTTGAGAAAGCCGTAGCTTTTGTTGGTCCACAGGTTGCGGAGTGCGGTTTTGAGGTAGTTACGCAGCATGTCTGAACCGGGATTTATTGAGTTTACAAGATGGATACGTTTTTTGTACCTTTGTCTCCTTCACTGGCAACCCTACGTATAATACGCTACCGTGTACCGAGAAATACTGGTTCCTACCGACACCAAGCTGACAATTGAATTGCCCCGGGAAATGGTTGGCAAATCCATCGAGGTTATCGCCTTTGCGATTGAAGCCTACCAACCGGAGGCTGCTCGAATCAAAGAAGCATTCGAATTTTGGCAACAACACTGCGTTGACCTGAGCGATTTTAAATTCGACCGCGACGATGCCAACGAGCGCTAGTTTTTTTCTGGATTCCAACGTCGTTTTGTACGTTTTGGACAAGGCTACTTCCAAAAACTCCATTGCACTCGCATTGATCAAGCAAAGACCGGTCATCAGCACCCAGGTCGTTCTGGAAAATGTAAATGTCTGTCTCAGAAAGTTTAAATTCACCAAACAAGACGCCCATCAGCACGGCACGAACCTAATGAATACCTGCCTGGTTAAATTAATTGATCAGGTTACCATCCAGCAGGCTTTTGAAATTTCGGTTACCCATCAGCTTTCTCACTGGGATAGCCTGATTGTTGCTTCCGCTCTCCAAAATCATTGTTCGATCCTCTATTCGGAAGACCTCCACCACAGCCAGATGATCGAAGGTCGGTTGACCATTCTGAATCCATTTGTCTGATTTCAACCGTCAATTCTTTCTCACTCCGTCCGTAGGCTCTTCACCGGATTGGCCACCGCCGCCTTGATGGCCTGGAAACTCACCGTCAGCAGGGCGATCAGCAGCGCCGCCAGGCCCGCCAGCGCGAACACGCCCCAGCCGATGGGGGTCCGGTAGGCGAAGTCGGCCAGCCAGCGGTTGGTGGCCCACCAAGCCAGCGGCCAGGCGATCAGGTTGGCCAGCAGCACCAGTTTCAGGAAATCCGTGGAAAGCAGCGCGACGATGTCGCCCACCGACGCCCCCAGCACTTTGCGAACCCCGATCTCCTTGGTGCGTTGCTCGGCGGTGAAAGCGGCCAATCCCAGCAGGCCCAGGCAGGAAATGAAGATGGCCAGGAAGGCGAAGTAGTTCGACAACTTGCCCACGACCTGTTCGCTCTGGTAGAGTTTCTGGTACTCTTCGTCCGAGAAATAATAGGTGAACGGAAACTTCGGATTCAATTGCTTAGTCAGCTTCTCCAGACTGGCCAGGGCCTCTTTGGTCTGGCCCGGCTCGGTTCGGATCAGGGCACTGCCGTAATCGTCGGTTTCTCCCAGGCGGAGAATCAACGGTTGGATGGGTTCGTGGAAGGAATTGAAGTGAAAATCCTTCACCACCCCCACAATTTTCCCTTTCTTCTGCCAAAAGGTAAGGGGTTGGTTAATCGGATCGCGGTAGCCGATCCGCTGCCAGGCCGCCTCGTTGATGAGGTAGCTCACCGAGTCGGTGGCAAACGCTTTCGAGAAATCCCGGCCTTGCAACACCTTCAGGTTCATCGTCTTCACGAAGTCGTAGCCCACGGCCGCCTGCGTAAACAGGATCGAGACGTTGGGGTCCTTGCCGGTCCAGTCCACGCCGCCGGTGTTGTTTTCAATCTGGGTGGGGGTTTGGCTGATGCGGGAGACGAGCCGGATACCGGGCAGCCGGGAAACCTCCTGCTTAAAGAGGGCATACTTCCCCGTCAGGTCGCCTTCCAGGGGAAGGTAGACCAGGTTTGCGCGGTCGTAGCCCAGGTTTTTGGTTTGGGCGTACTCCACCTGACGGGAAACCACGATGGTGCCGATGATGAGCGCAATCGAGAGGACGAACTGGAAAATCACCAAGCCCCGCCGAAACCATCCCGCCCCGGGTCCCAACCTCAACGTACCCTTCAGCACGCGGATCGGGTTGAGCGACGAAAGGAACAAGGCCGGGTAGCTGCCGGCCACCAACCCGGTGGCAATCATCAGCCCCAACAGGCTCAGCCAGAAAGCCGGCGTCCCGAACGGAAGCGCGATCTGCTTGCCCGTCAGGGTGTTGAAACCCGGTAGTAATAGCACGATCAAGGCCAGCGAAACCAGGACGGCAAAAAACGTGAGCAGCAGGGCCTCGCCCAGAAACTGGCCCACCAGCAACGCCCGCACCGCCCCGACCACCTTCCGGATGCCCACTTCCTTGGCCCGCTGCACCGAGCGGGCCGTGGCCAGGTTCATGAAGTTGATGCAGGCGATGAGCAGGATGAACACGGCCACCAGGCCGAAGAGCCGCACGTAGGCCACCCGTCCGCCGTCGGGCTGGCCGTTCTTGAAAACGCCGTTGAGGTACATGGCATCGAAGCGCTGAAGACCCAGTTCAATGCGGAAGCTCTTGCTTTGGTCTTTGTTGTAGGCATCCAGGAAGCGCTTGATCTTGGTTGCCACCCGGACCGGATCGGCATCGGGGCGGAGCATCACCAGCGTGTGGGGGCCGTTGTTGCCCCACTGCTTGGCCCACGCATTGTCTTCCAGGAACAGTTGCCAATTGATGAGGTAGTCGAACTTACTGGAAGCCGTGGGCGGCAGGTTCTCGTACACCGCCGTCACCATCAGGTCTTTCCGATCCTCGTAGCGCAGGGTTTTTCCCATCGCCGCTTCGGGACTGCCGAAGTAGTTCACGGCCATCTTGCGCGAAATGGCGATGCTGGTTGGGTTGGCCAGCGCCGTTTCGGGCGTGCCCCGCAGGAGCGGGTAGCTGAACATCCGGAAGTAATCGGCCCCGGCGTGGTTGCCCGATTCCTTGTTGATTTTGTTGCCCACGGCGAAAGTTGCCTTGTTTTCCCACGCGAAGCCGGAAGCGTACCGAATTTCGGGAATCACCTTCTTCAACTCCTCCGCCAGTACCCCCGGCGTGAAGTGCCCGGCCTCCACTTTTCCGTCGTAGTACTGCCGTTCGTAGACGCTGAAAAGTTGGGGCGCGTGGGCGTGGAACGCATCCACGCTCCGTTCGTCGCGCACCCAGAGCAAAATGAGCAGGCTGCACGCCAGGCCCAGGGCCAGCCCCAGGATGTTGATCAGCGAGAAGACCCGGTGGCGGAGCAGGTTCCGCAGGGCAACAGTCAGGTAGTTACGGAGCATATTCAATTATTAATGGTCATGCTGAGCGATAGTGAGCGCAGTCGAACTACGAACCACAACCATCAAAAAGCGGGTCATCGTTCACTGGTACAAACGGCTTGCCATCCAGCAAACTTGACCTATTTCGTTGAATCAAATCAACTTACCGAAATTCGTTTTTCGCGCGGGTGTCCGGAATCGGACAACCATCGTCCGTTAGCGGACAAAGTCTAGGCGACCCCGTCTAGGCGACCCCGTCTAGGCGACCCCGTCTGAACTGGGATTCAGATGATTCAGATGATTGAAGGGATTAAACCAGATTACAACAGCTAGCC
>JACMKY010000381.1 GCA_014379925.1 Cytophagales bacterium
ATGCCCGAACTGAAGTGGCGGTTGGGCTACCCCTCTGCCCTGCTGTTGATGCTGCTCTCCTCCGGCCTCACCCTGCTGTTCTTCCGCCGGAAGCGGTGGCTGTGAAGGGAGCCGGTATCTATATCCGCTTCGGCGCGCTGGTGCGTTCGCAGTGGAACCAGCACTTTATAGACCGACGCTGGTTAATATTTCGCATCACAACGGTATCGGCTTCAGGACGGTCTTTTCCCATTTAGCATACTTTTCTTTTAAAAAGGTAAAAATAGTTTCTTCCTTTGCTTTAAGGTCATTCTTCTCCTTTTGGTCAGCAGCCAGATTAAAGAGATATTCTCCTTTCTCATCCTGCAAGTATTTCCAATTCCCGTCTCTGATGGCTTTTTGTTTGCTGCGTTGAAATGTTCGCCAGTAAATTGTACGTTCTATTGTTTTTTTTGCCCCGGTTAAAATTGGCATCAGGTCTATTCCGTCTAAAGGAAACCTTCGGTGGGCGTTTGCTTCTCCCAGTGATAGAATCGTAGCTGTCCAGTCCATCGTGATGGCCACCTGTTGGGTGATCACACCAGGGTTAATCTTACCTGTCCACCTGACAAACGCCGGCACTCTTATTCCCCCTTCCCATAGCGTACCCTTGGCGTTTGTTAACCCTCCGTTATCCGAATATCTTTCACCTCCGTTGTCGTTGGTGAAGATAACCATTGTTTGATTGGATAATTGCTCGTCATCCAATGTCTTCATAATGCTTTGAACGCCATCATCCAAACTTCTCATCATCTCGGCATAAACCGCGGGAGAGCCTCCCTTCCTAAAATCAATCGAATCCGCGTAAGGTTTATCGTTTGATCCTTGCCAGGGCCAATGGGGTGCAGTATAGGTAATGGTTAGAAAAAAAGGTTTGTTGTGTTTCTGCTTAATGAACGCAACTGCTTTTTGAGAAAACAAATCGGTTAGATAGCCTTCCGGATACACGGGGGTGTCATTTTCATACAGGTCGTGGGTTCGCCCGTCACCTTTGTGGGAGATGTAATCAGCAGCACCCGTGTGGATTCCGAAAAAATAATCGAACCCATTCTTAACGGGGCGGTGGTGGGGGAGAAAACCCAAATGCCATTTTCCCACCAATGCCGTTTCATAACCGCCCGCTTTCATCAAAGTCGCAACGGAGGGATAGTCAGAAGTCAATCCAAAAATACTGTCTCTTTTTGTAGAAGTGAGGGGTTCTATCAGCCCTACCGGCGTTCTTGCCGGATAACGCCCCGTCATAAGTGCGGTGCGGGTTGGGGTGCAAAGTGGTCCTGCTGAATAAGCATTAACAAATTTCATTCCTTGTGAAGCCAGTTTGTCCAGACTGGGTGTTAGGTATTCTTTACGTCCGTAACCACTCAGATCCCCGTATCCCATATCATCCGTCATGATGAAGATGATATTCGGACGCTGAGATTGAGCATTTGCGTAGACAAAAATTGTCAAAATGATTAAGATTACGCTTTTTTTTAATTGGGCATAGGTCGAACAAAACATAAGCATTCATTTAAATTGTGGTGCCCCATTGAACTGGCCACTGACGCCCGCAAGGGGTGGTGGCGTGCTGGTCAGCCAATGTTGCGAGTGGTCACTTTACACAACCGCGGTTCCGGTCGGTCCGCCGAAGCGGGGAACCGCGACCGTCCTTGCTTGGGCTCAAACCTTACAAACCGGCGGGCATCCGGTCACGCGTAGCCTGCCTGGGCGAAGCTTGACAACAAAATACAATCCGCTTTTGCGCGTAGTCTTGTCCGCCGTGCCCGAGGAAACGGGTCTGGTGTTGCCTAAAACCTACCTCGTTTTGGTGGGCGTTGAGCCGACTGTGGAAAGGTGCAAGACGGGCAGCGTACCGGGCGTTATCCCTTCGGCAAAATCTCCGGCTGCGCAAACCTACGCGGTAAAATGCATTTAATGCAAGTTTGAACAGGGTGCTTCACCACGCTACGTGACAAAGCACTGCTATATCGAGAATGCATTGCATTGAGTAGACAATGCCGGTCAGGGCGTAGCTAAATTTTTCGGGTTCCCGGGGTGAAGGTGGATGATCAACCGCTGAAGAGCCGTTGGCCGGCCAAGCGAAAGCCACCCGGCAACGTTCCGCAAAATGGCACCGTTGCTGCCGAAAGGGGAAGTCGGATGGCGGCGCAAAGAGTGATTCCCGCCGTTTCAGGCCGTACCGAGCGTTTTCTTCAATTGGCTGATTTCCTGCGCTTGCTGGCTCAAAAGCGTTTGGTACTCGGCGAGCCGACGCTCGGATTCTTCCTGCGTCGCCTTCAGTTCCTCCACGTTCTGACGCATTTCTTCTTCCTGGGCGTGCATCTGTTCCGTCAACTGCTTCGATTCCTGGAGCAAAAGGTTGGTTTTCTGGGTGACCCGAACCGATACGAGCGTGGCGGCCAGGCTTTCTGCCACTTTCTCCAAAAATGCGATTTCGAAGGATTTGAATTCCCGGAACGAAGCCAACTCAATGGCCCCCACTACTTGCTGGCTGGCTCGGAGAGGGAGGATGAGGATGCTGCGTGGGTTGGCTCCGCCCAGCCCGGAAGTAATGAGCAGGTAGTCGTTGGGTACCTCCGTCAGGTAAATGGTGCTTTGCTCGCGGATCGCCTGTCCAACCAGACCCTCGCCCATTTCCAGCCGTTTCTTGAGGTGCTTTCGTCGTTCGTAGGCGTAACAGGCCATCAGGTTGATGTGCGGGTCCGCTTCGTCCTCGCCCTGAACGACAAAAACGCCCCCTTGCTGCGCATTCAGGTATTTGACGAGCTTGGTGATTACACTCACCGCCAGTTCTTCCGGGTTGCCCTGGTTGGCCCGCAGTAGTTCACCCACTTCCGCCAGTCCGAGGTTGGAAAACTTTTCTTGCTGGTCCCGGGCTTGGGATTCCATCAGGTTGGTGCGCATGTTGAGGAGCGAATGGCCCAATTCGTCCTGTTCGGCGGCGGCAACCGATTGCGCCAGGTCTCCTTTGGCCAATTCGAGGACAAAATCGACGTTTCGCTTCATCAGGGTGACCTGCTTCTCCATCTGGTGATGGTCTTCCGCGCGTAGCCGGCTGTTTCTTCTCAGGATGATTGCCCACCAACCGCACACGGCACTGTGAAAAGCGACCAACCCGCAGTGGTAATAAAGCGTTTGCAAGTTTAAACCCTCCGCATTGATGAAATAAGCGCCCATTCCCGCTACCCCGGTCAGTTGCAAGTAAAAGAAGAAACTGTGGTGAGCGATGGTTAAAACCGCGTACGGTACCATCACGCGCCAATCCTGATAGATGATCAGGATCGTGGCGATGATAAAGAAGAAAAAGTGCATCTCGTACATGCCGTGCATCTGTCCGATGAATTGCAGCATGAACACGGCGAAAATGCCGCTGACCACCAGCCGGGAAGCGAAAAGGTTCTTTACCGCGTACCGGGCCAACAGGTACAAGGTCAGGTTGAGCCCGCCTACGCCGAAGGCAAACCACCACGTATTGTATACGAAGCCGATCAGGATGCCGAAAACGAAGAAGGAGAGGACGAACAGCCGGATGATCCGATCCGCCCGGAGGTTAATTTCCTCCCTATCAAGGCTCGACGGGGTGAGGGCAGGGGGGGTGGGTTTCATATTGGCGGTTTATTCCAGCTTTAATGGGAGCCCGGACCATTCACGGGTCGTTTCGGATAATTGGCAACCGTAAGAATCCGTAGCGGCCAGGCCCAAAAGGGGAGCGGGTTGGCCAGCCACCAATGACGCCAGTGCCATTTTGACGAAGGCCGTCTTTTCGGCGGTGCAATAACGCGATTGGTTGTAGTTTCCCCGGAAGTACAACTTGCCCGTCCGGTCCAGCAACGCGGCTTGCGGGGTAGAATACACCCCGCAAGCCTTGGCCAGTCGCTTTTCCGAATCAACCAGCATGGGTACGGTGATCGCGAAGCGCTCGGCAACGGCCCCGGGAGAAGCCGTGGTTTCCGGTAGAACGGCGTAGAACTGTACTTGATCGCCGTATTGCTTGGCCAAACTTTGGAACTGCTCCGTGTTGAACCGCGAACAGGGACAATCCGGATTGAAGAAGTGCAGCAAGACCGGCTTACCGGACCGGGTTAAGTCGGGTGCGGAAACAACTTGCCCGACCGCCACCGATTGGTAGTGGGGCGGGATTGGCGTAGGCAACCAGTAACGCATTTCCTGCCGCCAGAAAAGGTACCCAATCGAAGTGAAAAGAATGATTACCAAGCCAATCGTAGTGGTTAAGCGAGCGTAATGCATGTCCGGCGGTATTGAATATTAAAAATAAGTTGATCGAACCGGCTTGCGCAGCGCACCGTACGAACGGCCGGGAGTTGGGGCAGCAGTGGGCGTGGCGAGTTATACAAACGTACTCATATCCAGTTGTCCACGTGATCATAAACCCGCCGAAAATAGTACCTAAGTCAGGAACGCTCCCAAAAAGCAGGGCGGACCGGTGCACTGCGGAATGCCAGGCAGTGCCCCGTAACTCTTGGTTCAGTTCACCGGAAACCGGGCGGCCATCGTCCGATTCCGCGTCCGGAAGTACCGAACCAACTAAAAAACACCGATATCCGTGGTATTAGAATATTTTTATCAAATTGCCAGGCTTTCATTCTCTGCAAGATGGCCAACCAAGCCCGTTACGTAAACCTGATCGACGCTCAAGTGTGGCTGCTCTTCAAAGAAGGAGACGAAGAGGCACTGGTTTACTTGTACCAGCGGTTTTACCGCGACTTGTACAGTTACGGGGTAAAAGTGAGTGGCAGCCAGGAAGCGACCAAAGATGGGATTCAGGACCTGTTTACGGAATTGTGGTTGCGGCGGCAGCGGGTCAGAGAAGTGCAACGCATCAAGCCCTATCTGTTGAAGTACCTGCGCCGGAAACTGAGGAAAAAAATGGTGCAGCAGGCCCAATTCTCGGACATTGATCAGCTGGCCGAGGAAGGCTTTGAACTGGTGCTCTCTTACGAGCAGTTCTTGGTTGAGGAGCAAACCCGGGATGAATTGACCAGGAAACTGGCCACCGTGGTGCAGCAACTTACCGGACGGCAGCGGGAAATCATTTACCTGAAGTTTTACGAAGGACTGGACTACGAAACCATCGCCCAAGTGATGGGGCTGCAGTACCAGTCCGTGCGCAACCTGCTGCACGAGGCACTCAAAGTCTTGAAAAAACACTTTTCCCTGCTCGGTTGGGCCATTATTCTCTCGGCCGTGCTGTAGCGCCCCGAAGGTCCGGCGCCCGGCTCCCCGTGCTCCACATTTCTTCTCCGCGCCGGTAACCGTTCAACGGATTGACCGCTCCCGATGGCGCGTGGCCAGGGGCTTTTGTTGAGCGCCACTCGCTCCCCGGCTAACCGCGGACCGCGCGGGCCGGCCGGTCCGATCCGCCGGGCTGGAAATGCGTTGGGTGCCCCAAAGAAAAAATCGAAAAAAAATCAGTACATAATTCGAGATCACGGCACTTGTCACTGATTGGCGACGCTACGCCCAACCGCTTTACCACTTTATGGAACAAAAACCCCGGACCTCCGACGATTTCCTGGCCGACGAATCTTTTCAGGCGTATGCGTTGCGGACGGACCCGGCGGCGGTGGCCCACTGGGAAAACTGGCTTGCCCAGCACCCCGAAGAAAACGAAGCCATCCGGCAGGCCCGGGAGTTCCTGCAATCGATTCACCCGCGGGCGGAAACGTTGCCAGAATCGAGTTTTCAGCAGGCGTTGCGGCAATTTGAGACCGTTCTCCGGACCAATCCCGCCCGCCCAACCCCCTGGTGGAACCGGCGCTTTCTCCCGGCTGGTCACGGATACTGGAGCCGGGCCGCGGCGGTAGCCGGACTGATGCTGTTCACGGCCCTGGCCTACTGGGGATACCAATCTTCCCGCCTGCTCACTTACCACACCAATCCGCAAGAACGGTCCACGATCATCTTGCCCGACGGTTCGGTGGTTTACCTGAATGCCAGTAGCCGCTTGAAAGTGGCCCGCCAATGGGCACCGCAAACCCCAAGGCAGGTCTGGCTGGACGGGGAGGCCTTCTTCGACGTGCGGCACGCGCCGG
Organism: Cytophagales bacterium; assembly: GCA_014379925.1. GTDB lineage: Bacteria > Bacteroidota > Bacteroidia > Cytophagales > ES-bin-26 > ES-bin-26. Next base: position 6,072 of record JACMKY010000381.1, read on the forward strand.
CCATCGGGAGTGCCAAGTTCGTGGTCTACACCACCCAGGTGGAGGTTGAAGTGCTGGGTACCCGCTTCGACGTGCGGGAACGGGGCGAACAGACGAAAGTGGTACTTCATTCGGGCAGGGTAAGCCTGCGCACCGGGAGCGAAACGCCAGCCGTGGTGATGCGTCCGGGCGAACTGGTGGAAGTGTCCGAACAGCGCGACCTGACGCGCCGTCAGGTTAATCCGAACGTGATCACGCGCCGCCGGGTCAATGCGAACGTGTACAGCGCCTGGAAAGACAACCAGTTTGTCTTCGACAACACGTCCATTGGTGAAGTGGCCGAGCTCATCGAAAGCGATTTTGGCTACCGCGTGGTATTTGCGGACCGGGCGCTGATGAACCGCAAACTCACGCTCCGGATGCCCAACCGTGACCTGGATCTGTTGCTCAAGATGCTTTCCGAATCCCACGATTTAAAAATTCTGCGGCAGGGAGAGCAGATTCTGATCGACAAAAAATAAGGCTTTTTTCCTCATTCATTCACTTTCATCCAACTAAAACCCTCCCTTCAATGAAGAATCGTTTACTGAACTGCCCGGGTAAGATACTGAGGTGTTCGCCGGTACTGCTCCTGTCTTTGGGTTTGAACATCAGTCTGGCCTCGGCCCAGTCGCTGGCCACCAACGCCGTGTTTCTTTCACCCGTAGCGCAGGAGAAGCCCGCCGTACTGGTGAAGGAAGCCCTGCGGGAACTGGAAATCCGGTACAAGGTCGTTTTCGGCTACGAAACGGACTTGCTGAGCAACCTGTACGTGCCCTCCGACCAGTGGAGTCACCCCAATGACCTGAAGGCGGCGATGGAAAACCTGCTCGGGCCGCTGGGCTTGACCTGCGAAAAGGTGAAAAAGAACATGTACGTCATCAAGCCGGTCAGAAGTCCGGATAAAAAGACTTCGGCGGCCGAGTCAAATCCGCCCGCAACCAGCGTTTCAACCCTGGCCGCAGTCAGCAAAGAGGCGAGTGAAAGGGAGTCTGTTGCTTTCTCCGTCCGGGGCAGGGTCACCAGCGAACAGGGCGAAGCCCTTCCGGGCGTGAGCGTGCTGCTGAGGGGCACCACGGCGGGTACGGCCACCGACAGTGAAGGCCAGTACGCGCTCAGCGTACCCGATGGCGACGGGGCAACGGCCTCCCTGGTTTTTACCTTCATCGGGTACGCCAGCAAAACCGTCAACGTGGAAAACCGTTCCGTGATCGACGTGCAGCTCGCGGCCGAAACCACGGCTTTGGAAGAACTGGTGGTAACGGGATACACCTCCCAGAAGAAAAAGGACATCGTAGGGGCGGTGGCGGTGGTGGACGTGCAGGCGCTCAAGTCCGTTCCTTCGGGCTCCGCGATGCAGGCCCTCCAGGGGCAGGCTTCGGGGGTCGATGTCATCAACAACGGCTCTCCCGGCTCCCGGAGCAACATTTTCATTCGGGGCATTACGGGTTTCAACACGAATCCGCTGGTATTGATCGACGGCATTCAGGGCGAGATCAACGACGTTCCGGCCGAGGATGTGGAATCCATCCAAGTACTGAAAGATGCCGGTGCCGCTTCCATTTACGGGGCCCGTGGTTCCAACGGGGTTATTGTCATCACCACTAAAAAAGGCAAATCCGGTCAGCCTTCCTTTACCTACGATTCTTACTACAACGTGCAGCTACCCCACAGCGGCAATCCCATGGATCTGCTGAACGCCCAGCAATACGCTTCCCTGTGGGCCCAGGTGAACCCCGCCACCACTTTGTTTCCCGGCGGTGTGCTGCCCGATTACCTTTGGCGGGGTCCCAAGGGCCGGGGCGTCGGCATGGAAGGGGATCCGCAGGTGGATCCGGCCCTGTATAATTTTGATCCGCTGAATGCCAACAACAACTACATTATTCAGAAGGTAAACAAAGGGCAGACCGACGTTTACGACGAGGTGTTCAATCCGGCCCTGATGATGAACCACAACCTCACGGCCAGCGGTGGAACGGAGAAGGCCAATTACCTGATGTCGTTGGGGTACCTCAACCAACAGGGTACCTTGTTGAACACGTACCAGAAAAGATACTCGGTCCGGTTGAATTCCCAGTACAAAGTGCGGAAGAACATCCGCATCGGTGAAAACGTGTATTTGTTCTACCGCGACAATCCCCAGGTTGAATACTCGCCGAATCACCCGTTCAGCTCCATCGGGGACGCCCGACAATGGATGCCGTTTCTGCCCGTCTACGACATCGAAGGAAATTACGGAGGAACGTTTGCCGGTCCGGAACTGGGTAGCTGGAGCAACCCGAGAGCCCGGCGCGATCTCACCAACAACGACAAGAGCCGCACCTACAACATGCTGGGCAATGCCTACCTTGAAATTGATTTCCTGAAGCATTTTACGGCGAGAACGAGTTTTGGCGGCAACATAACCAACTATTATTCCCAACAATTTGAGCCCACTTCTTACTGGCGATCGGAAGGATTCGTTAACAACAACATTCTGACCGAACAGTCGGGATTTGCCACCACGGCGCAGTGGACCAACAACTTAACCTACCAAAACAAGTTTGGCCAACACAGCTTTACCGTGCTGGCCGGTACCGAATCCGTCGAAAACAAGTCGAGAAGACAGTTTGGCAACGGGCAGGGTTTTTTCTCGACCGATTATAATTACCTGGTCCTCAACAACGGACAGGTGCGGGGACTCACCCAAAGTTACGCGGCCGAAGATGCCCTGTTTTCTATTTTCGGTCGGCTGGATTACAACTTCAACGACAAATATCTGCTGGGACTTACCGTACGACGGGATGGCTTCTCGGCTTTCGGCAAGGACAAGCGGTACGGGGTTTTTCCCTCGGTAGCGCTGGGATGGCGCCTGAGTCAGGAGAACTTCATGCGGAACGTAACCTGGATCAATGACCTCAAGATCCGGGGCAGCTACGGCGTGATGGGTAACAAGGAAGGCATCAATCCCACCAACGCCTACAATACGTATTCGCAGGACCCCCGGTATTCCTACTACGACATCAACGGCACGGGCAACAGCATCGTCCAGGGATTTTTTACCAGCCAGAACGGAAATACGTTTACCTCGTGGGAAAAAAATACCGTGAGCAACATCGGTTTTGACGCCACCCTGTTCGACAACAAGCTGGACGTGTCGTTGGAATATTACAAAAAAGCCATCGACGGTTTGTTGCGTCCGTTGCAGGCCGGGGCAACTGCCGGGGAAGCGACTTCCCCTTTCGTTAACATCGGGGACATCCAGAATACCGGCATTGATTTCAGTGCCACCTACCGCACCCGGATTTCCGATGCGCTGCAAATCAGCATTGGTGCCAACCTGACCTCGTACAACAACGTGATCAAGTCCATCCCGGACCCGGGTTACTTTGACGAGGGCCAGATCCGGTACGAAGAAGGACATCCGATGAGTTCATTCTTCGGGTACGAGGTACTGGGCATCTTCAAAAGCCAGCCGGAAGTGGACAGCTGGGCCGTACAGGATGGCAAAGAACCGGGCCGTTTCAAATACCGCGACGTGGACGGCAATGACACCATCAATTCCCTGGATCGTACGCACTACGGCGACCCTAACCCGGATTTTACGCTGGGCATCAACCTGGGGGCCACGTTTAAAAACTTTGATTTCTCGGCCCAGCTCTACACCTCCCAGGGCCAGGAAATCTACAACGGTACCCGCGAGTATCTGGACAACTTCGTCCGGACGATCGGCAACAAAAGCCAGCGGGTGCTCAACGCCTGGACCCCGGAGAACCCCAACAGTGACATTCCGAAAAACGAACTTACCCCTTCCTTCAGTGGCGTGAGCAGCGTATTTAACTCCTACCTGAAAGAAGACGGTTCTTTCGTCCGGTTAAGGTCCCTGCAAGTGGGTTATACGCTATCTCCCGGGGTGCTCAGGCGCATCGGACTGGCCAAGTTCCGGGTCTACCTCCAGGGCACGAACCTGTTTCTCATCACGAAATACTCCGGCCTGGACCCCGAAGTGCAGAGCAATGGCCCCGGTTTCCGGGGTCTGGACTTCGGCGCTTATCCGCAGCAGAAAAGCTTCGTGCTGGGACTTAACGTATCCTTTTAACCAACCCTTCATCCACTGTAAATTTTCGTACTATGACTCGGTTAAACCAAAAATCAATCCTCGTCGGTTGCCTTTTATCGGCAGTGGTCCTGAATTCCTGTGACAAGGACTTCCTGGAGCGGGATCCCATCGGACAAATCAGTGAAAGCACCCTGGCCAATAAAACCGGCGTCAACGGCCTCCTGATCGGGGCGTATTCTTTGCTGGATGGCGTGGGCACCAACCAGGGCAACACCTACGACCTGGGCATCTGGAACTCCATGGTATCCGGGGCCGCCTCCGATGACGCGCACAAAGGGGGCGGTTACGGTTCGCAGATCGAACGACTCGAAATTGAACGAAAGTCGTACACGGCCACCAACCCGATCCTGAACGACAAATGGCGGGCCTACTACGCGGGGGCGCAGCGGGCCAACGAAGTGCTGCGGGTGTTGGCCAAGGTTCCCGCCGGCGCGTTTACGGACGGCGAAGCGCAGCAAGTCCGGGCCGAAGCCCGGTTTCTGCGCGCCGTGTATCATCTGGAAGCGGCAAAAATGTGGCGGAACGTTCCTTACGTGGACGAAACGATCTTCTTTAACGCCGGCAATTACAACCTGACCAATACCGAACCAATCTGGCCGAAAATAGAAGCGGACTTTCAGTTTGCGGTGGATAACCTGACCCCCACCAAGGCCCAGATCGGAAGGGCCAACAGCTGGGCCGCCAAAGCGTTTCTGGCTAAAGTGTACCTGTTTCAACAGAAATTTGCGGAAGCCAAGCCGCTGCTGGAAGACCTGATTGCCAACGGCGTAACCGCGGGGGGAATTAAATACGGGCTGCTACCCGAATTTGGCCAGATCTACCAGGCAACGTTCGAAAACGGCGCGGAATCGGTGTTTGCCGTGCAGATGTCGGTGAAGGACGGCGGCGAGGGGCACAACGGCAACGAAGGCGAAGCCTGGAACGTACCCGGACTCCTGGGGGGATGGGCGCACCAGCCTTCCTTCAGCTTGGTGAATTCCTTCAAAACCGAAAACGGGTTGCCTTTGATTTACACCTGGAACGACTTTGACGTTAAAAACGACCAGGCGATCGGACCCACCGATCCCTTCATTCCTTACGAAGGACCGCTGGACCCCCGCCTCGACTGGACCGTCGGCCGCCGGGATATCCCGTACCTGGACTGGGGCCTTTACCAACAAGCCTGGTGCGGCGACCGGGCGCAGGGCGGTCCCTACTCGCCCATCAAGACCGTGCACTGGAAAAAAGACACCGGTGGTAAAAGTTCCGATATGATTGATGGCTGGCTGCAAGCGACCGGGCAGAATTACTACATGATTCGCTTTGCCGACGTACTGCTGTGGGCGGCGGAAACGGAAGTAGAAATCGGTAGCCTGCAAAAAGCGGAGGAGTACGTAAACCTCATCCGGAGACGCGCCGCCAACCCGGCGAGCTTCCGGATGAAATACCGGGATGATACGGACCCTTCCAAAGGATTTTCTACCGTGCCGGCCGCCAATTACCAAATCGCGCTTTACAACGGCGCGTTCGCCGCGAGGGGGAAAGACTTCGCCCGTGAATCAGTCCGTTTCGAAAGGAAACTCGAATTGGCGATGGAAGGTCACCGCTTCTTTGATCTTCAACGCTACAACGCCGTGCAACCCGGCTACATGGCCGATGTCCTGAACCGCTACAGCGCCCACGAAACCGCTACCTACAAGGCAAACCTGAAAGGCGTGAGCTATCTGATCCTGGAGGGAGCCCGGTTTATCCAGGGTAAACACGAAATATACGCCATCCCCCAGGCCCAAATCGACCTCACCAAAGAAGGAACGCAACTTACCCTGACGCAGAACCCAGGCCACTGATCCTTTCCGGCCCGTAAAAGCGGCAGCGACGCGCCGTTGCTGCCGCTTTTACGGGCCGATACCCCCTTCCTACCGGTTCCGGTTAATGAACTCCCTCAGTCGTGTGGTTTTATGGAGTGCGTCCTTAGCCTTCGGGTCCTGTCAGGAACGGACCTTGTTCGAGCAAGTCAGTTCATCCCATTCCAACGTTCACTTCAATAACCTGATCACCGAAAGCGATTCCCTCAATCCGCTTACGGAAGTCAATATCTACAACGGCGGCGGCGTGGGAACCGGTGACTTCAATGGTGACGGCCTACCCGACATTTACCTGGCCGGAAACATGGTCGCCAACCGGTTGTACCTCAACCGCGGTGGCCTGCGGTTTGCGGACGTTACCCAAACGGCCAGGGTAGGGGGGGCCGGAAGGTGGTGCCGGGGCGTATCGGTGGTAGATATTAACAACGACGGGAAACCGGATATTTACCTCGCCGTCTCCCTCGCCAAAGATCCTCGGCAAAGGGAAAACCTGCTCTACGTCAACCAGGGCAAGAACCGGGAGGGCATCCCGGTTTTTAAGGAACTGGCGGCCGAATACGGCCTGAATGACCGTACGCACACGACCATGGCCCATTTCTTCGACTACGACAACGACGGCGACCTCGACGCGTACCTGGTGGTGAACGAACACCTGCCCACCCAAAACCCCAGTAAATTCATTCCCATCGTGGCCGACGGGTCGCACCCGAGCACGGGGCGTCTGTACCGCAACGACTGGAATGTCCGTCTTCACCACGGGGTATTCACGAACGTCTCCGGGCCCGCCGGAATCCAGACCGAAGGCTACGGCCACGCGGCCATCATCAGTGACATCAATCAGGACGGCTGGAAAGACATTTACGTGACCAACGACTTCGTGTCCAACAACATTCTCTACGTCAACAACCAGGACGGGACCTTTACGGACCGGGCCAAGGAATACTTTAAACAGACCTCCACTTTTGCCATGGGGGTAGACATGCAGGATCTCAACAACGATGGTTTGCTGGACGTGGTGGAACTGGACATGAACCCGCCGGACAACTACCGCAAAAAAATGATGCTCGGCGCCAATAGTTACCAAACCGTACAAAATTTCGAGCGCTACGGGTACCAATACCAATACAGCCGGAATACGCTGCAACTCAACCAAGGCCCCCGCGTGGGCCCGCACGATTCCGTCGGGGCGCCCCTCTTCAGCCAGATTGGTTTTCTGAGCGGCATTGCCGAAACGGATTGGAGCTGGACACCCCTGGTTGCCGACTTCGACAACGACGGCTACCGGGACCTGGTCGTTACCAACGGCTATCCCAAAGACGTAACGGACCACGATTTTATGATTTTTCGGACCCAGGTTGCCACCGTGGCCTCACCCGAAGACATTCTGCGGCAGATACCGCAGGTGAAACTGAACAAGTACGCCTTCCGGAACAACGGTAATGTAACCTTCGACAACGTTACCCGCGCCTGGGGATTGACCATTCCGACTTTCTCCAGCGGGGCCACCACCGCCGACCTCGACAACGACGGGGACCTGGATATGGTCATCAACAACACCAACGACGAAGCCCTGATTTACCGCAACCGCGCGGTGGAAGAAAATCCGTCAACCCACCATTTTTTAAACCTCACCTTTTCGGGCGATACCCGGAACCGGAATGGCCTGGGGGCGTGGGCGGAGATTTTTTACGCCGGGGGGAAACGTCAGATTTACGAAAATACGCCCTACCGGGGTTACCTTTCTTCCGCGCCGCCCGGCGCCCACTTTGGTCTGGGCAGCGTTGCTACCGTTGACTCGGTGGTCATCCGGTGGCCTAACTTTAAAAAGCAAGTCCTCAAAAACGTAAAGGCCGACCAGGTAGTAGACGTGAAAATGGCGGGGGCCCGCGTACCCTATTCATTTTCAAAGCCCGCGTTGGCAACCACGGCCTTGTTCAGGGAAATAACCGATTCGGTGGACATTCACTACCGACACCAGGAAAGCGATTTTGTTGACTTTAACGTACAGAAATTGTTGCCCCATAAACTCTCCGAATACGCCCCGGCGTTGGCGGCCGGCGATGTGGATGGCAATGGCCGGGATGACGTGGTTTGCGGCGGCTCGTCTTCGCCGGGAACTACGCTGTTCCTGCAGCAAAACAACGGCAGGTTTATTCAGCGCAGTTTGCTGCCGCCGCCGATGCCCCACCGGGAAAACCGGTTGGTTGGTGCGTTGGTGGCGGGTGGCGCGGGCAATTACCAGGATGCCGGCTTGCTGTTGTTCGATGCGGACGGCGACGGCGATCTGGACTTGTACGTTGCCCGTGGCGGCTACGCGCAGGCGCCTCACTCGGCGGCTTACCAGGACCAGCTGTACGCAAACGACGGCCAGGGAAATTATACCCTCGACCGGGAAGCGTTGCCCCGGAACTTCACCAGTAAATTGTGCGTGCGGGCGGCGGATTACGACCGGGACGGCGACTTGGATCTCTTCGTGGCCGGCCGGGTAGAACCCTGGCATTATCCCCGGCCGGTTTCCAGTTTTATTTTCCGAAACGACAGCCAAGGAGGGCACATTGCCTTCACGGACGTTACCAATGCCGTGGCCAAAGCACTGACGGACATCGGGTTGGTATGCGACGCGGTGTTCACCGATTTCGACGGGGATGGCTGGCAGGATCTGGTCATTGCCGGCGAATGGATGCCGCCCACGTTTTTGAAGAATGAAAGGGGCCGGTTTAAAAACGTCGGCGCAGATTCGGGCGTGGACGATCAGGTCGGCTGGTGGAACAGCATCGCGCCGGGCGACTTTGACAACGATGGCGATCCGGATTACGTGGTGGGGAACCTCGGACTGAATTCCTACTACCAAGCCAGTGACCAATACCCGGTCTGTATCACGGCCAAAGATTTTGATGACAACGGCAGTTACGATGCTTTTCCCTCCTTGTTTCTGCCCGCATCAAATGAGCATCCGGAAAAAAAAGAATTTCCGGCGCACGGCCGGGATGACGTGGTGAAGCAGATGGTCGGGATGCGGGCTAAATTTCAGAATTACCACGCTTTCGCCCAGGCAACCATGGACCAACTCTTCACGCCCGAGCAACGAAAAGGCGCCCTCCGCCTGAAAGCCAACCAGCTGGCCTCCGTTTACCTGCGTAACAACGGCCACGGTAACTTCACTGCCACCCCCTTACCCGTGCCAGCGCAGGTATCGGTACTGTACGGCATGGCCGTGAACGATTTTGACGGCGACGGCAACCTGGACGTCGTCATCAGCGGCAACGATTACGGCACCGAAGTATCGGTGGGCAGGTACGACGCTTTGAATGGTTTGTTGATGAAAGGCGATGGCAAAGGAGCGTTCATTCCTCAATCCATGCTGCAAAGTGGCATTTGCATTCCTGGCAACGGGAAAGCCTTGGTGCAACTAAGAAATAACGGAAAGAACGTACTGGCCGCCAGTCAAAACAACGGGCCGTTGGTGGTATTTGAATTAAAAAGCAGCCTCCCTGGCATTCCGGTAGGGGAAATGGACGTGAGCGCTACGCTGGCGTACAAAAACGGGAACGTACGGAAAATGGAATTTCAGCACGGCGCTTCGTTCCTCTCGCAATCCGCCAGGTTCCTGCCCGTTCCCGATCGGGTTGCGTCAATTCAAATAACGGACAGCAAAGGAGTAGTTAGAACGGTGACTTTAAATGAGGCCAGGAATAAACCCGTTGTCACGCGGCAGAACTAGCAAACCACCCGTGCCGTTGGTCGGGATGATTCGCGGGGCGCATCCTGAACATTTGCCAACTCACCCGGGCACCTACCCATACCCAATTGATATTTCTTGTTTGATTAAATGTTTGATTTATAATGACCCGAAATACTGTGGCTTACGATTTATCCCGTACGACGGCTTATTTACCCGCTAACCCCAACCTGACTCCATGCGCTTTTTAAAAAAGGTCGGCTATTCAACGCTGCTGGGCCTGGCTTGCTGCCGGCCTGGCTACGCGCAGGAACCAACCGGATTTACGACAATTTCCTTGAATGACTTGCGTGCTTTTCGTGATCCCGGTAAAAACTGGATTATCGCCTCCGATGCTTCGGCCGATTACACGGTGCGGGGCGATATGAAACCGGTCAA
>JACMKY010000382.1 GCA_014379925.1 Cytophagales bacterium
GACAATTTTCGTATCTTGCTCAGGCACAAGACGCGACAAACCGTTCGGCGTACCGAACCACAAAACGCCGTCCGATGCGCGAAAAGCCGTGCTGACAAAATCTCCGGCTAAACCGTCGCTCGTCGAGTAATGTTTGATTTGTCCGGTTTCGGGCGAAATCCGGTCAACGTATCCAAAACGAAATCAAGCCCTTGCTGAGTGAAGTGATGGAGATGCGCCTGGAAATGAACGCGCTGTTGGAAAGAAAACTGGCCGACAAATCGTTCAGCCGCCGCGAAAAGCGCACGCTTATCGACCTGCTGTTCTACAATTGCGACATCCTGGAGGGACTGTTCGGCCGTGACATGAGCGAGGTGCGGCTTCGGCACCTGACCAAGCGCGAACGGCAACAGTACGAAGAGACGGAAGCCGGAGACCCGTTCGATGATTTTTTCGAGCAGGCGAAAAAGCAAGCGGCCGACGCCGCCCCCGACAACGACCCGCCGCCCTCCAAACGGGGCCGGAAAAAGAAAACGACGGGCGACGGGCCGCAACCCGACCCGGTGAATCCGCAGGTGAAGAAGAAGCTGGACCTCCAGCGCCACCTCCGGTCGCTCTACCTGACGCTGGCCAAGTTGATCCATCCCGACCTGGAGCCCGACGAGGAGAAGAAGCGGCAGCGCACCGAACTGATGCAAAAAATTACCACCGCCTACCACCACCTGGACCTCTACGAACTGCTGCGCGCCCGGCGGGACCTGCTGCAAATCGAGGCGACTGAAACCCAACCGAAAGATCCCGAAACCGAAAACGCGGAGGCCGAACAGCTCCGTCAGTACGTGCAGATCCTGAAAAACCAGCGACAGGAGATGGAGTCGACGCACTTCATGCAGAACTTCCTCTCGCCCGACAACGCCCTGCTTCACCGGTTTCACCACCCCCAGCAACCGCTCGACAAGGTATTCGACAAGGAAAAGAAAGTGCTGAAGAAGGAGATGGACAAGATCCGCGAGTTGCGGAAAATTCTCAACCACGAAGAGGATGCCCGGCAATACCTGGAAATGGTGCGTAACCTGCACTCCCTGAGCGATTATTTTTAAAGGACGAATCAGGATTCCATCACTGGGAGTATGAGAAGATTCCGTCTTTTTAAAAGAGGGAATCTTTGGGAGCATTTATGCTGGTTCAAGCGTCGGGACGGCCTCCCGCCACGCTTGAACCAGTAAGGGCAGTCAGGGCTGCGTGAGCCCGTTATTTACGCGCCACACCAAGCCATTTCATCCGACGACATGAAGCAACTCCTGGCCTTTCTCAGCCTGATCGTTACGCTGGCCCTGACGTGGGCGCTCGATACCAAACTGGGTGACGTGCCGCCCCTGGGCAAACTGCTCAGTCCCTTCACGGGCTTCTGGCGGAATGCCGAAACCGGGGAGCTGGCCCCGGTTTCCGTTCCGGTGGCCGGACTGAAGGGCAAGGTCACCGTGCACTTCGACGAGCACCGCATTCCGCACGTCTTCGCCGACCACAATGCCGACCTGTATTTTGCCCAGGGCTACCTCACCGCCCGCGACCGGCTCTGGCAGATGGAGTTCCAGACCCACGCCGCCGCCGGCCGCCTTTGCGAGATTGTGGGCGAAAAAGCCCTGCCGCTCGACCGCTACCAGCGCCGGATGGGCACGGTGTACGGGGCCGAAAATTCGCTGAAGGGCATCATGGCCGATCCCCTGGCCCGCCAGGTGGTGGAAGCCTACACCGCCGGCATCAACGCCTACCTGGCTCAACTGGCGCCCCGCGACTATCCCCTCGAATACAAACTGCTCGACTACGCCCCCGAACCCTGGACGCCCCTGAAGGTGGCCCTGCTTTCCAAGCAGATGACCCACACCCTGGCGGGCGACAGCGACGACCGGTTCATGACCAACGTGCTCAACCAATACGGCCCGCAGGTGGTGAAAGACCTCTTTCCCGACTATCCCTTCCGCGAATCGCCGGTGGTACCGTCGGGAACCGCGTTGGATTTCACGCCCGTGCCCGTGCCCCCGCCGCCCGCCGACTTCGTGGCGCGGATGTCGGACCGGCGGCCGGAAAAGGAGCAAGCAGAAGGCATCGGCAGCAACAACTGGGCCGTGGGCGCGGCAAAGTCGGCGACGGGCTACCCCATCCTGTCCAACGATCCGCACCTGAACCTGACGCTGCCTTCCATCTGGTACCAGATCCAGCTCGTTTCACCGGATATGAACGTGTACGGCGCTTCGCTGCCGGGGGCGCCGGGGGTCATCATCGGCTTCAACCGCGACGTGGCCTGGGGCGTGACCAACGTGGCCGCCGACGTGATGGACTGGTACGAAATCAAGTTCCGGGACGCGGGACGCGACGAATACTGGCACGATGGCAAGTGGAAACCCGTCACCAAACGAATCGAAGCAATCAAGTTCCGGGGTGGGACGGGCGTGGTGGATACCGTGCGTTACACGCACCACGGGCCGGTGGTGTACGAGCGGGGCGAAAAGTCCTACGACGCCCAGGTGCCGATCGGCCACGCCATGCGCTGGATCGCCTTCGAGCAGTCCAACGACGTGGTCGCCTTCTACGACCTCAACCGCGCCCGCAACTACGACGACTACGTGAAGGCCCTCTCGTTGTACAGCGCCCCGGCGCAGAACTTCATTTTTGCTGACAACAAGAAGGACATCGCCATCTGGCCCAACGGCAAGTACCCGCTCAAGTGGAAGGACCAGGGCAAGTTCGTGCTCGACGGCTCGAACCCGGCCCACGACTGGCAGGGCTGGATTCCGCACGCCCACAACCCGCACGTGCGAAACCCGGAACGCGGCTTCGTGAGTTCGGCCAACCAGTCTTCCACCGACACGCTCTACCCGTACTACCTCAACTGGAAATTCGCCCCCCCGGAAAGGGCCCTCCGCATCAACGAACGGCTGGCGGCCATGACCCGCGCCACGCCCGACAGCCTGCGGGCCCTGCAAAACGACAACTTCAGCCTCAACGCCCAGGTAATCCTGCCCGCGCTGCTGCCCTTGGTTCAGACCAATCAGTTGACTGCCGACCAACGGGCCGCGTGGCAGGCGTTGGCCGGCTGGCGGTACGTGAACGGAGCCGATCAGATCGGGCCGACCCTCTTCGAACTCTGGCGGAGCAACCTGAACCAGGCCATCTGGCAGGATGAATTCGGCAGCAACCGCCGAGCCCCGATGCCGTATCCCACCCGCGACCGCACCGTGCAGATGATCCTTCACGAACCCGACGCCCGCTGGTTCGACAACGTAACGACCGCCGGCCAGCGGGAAAGTCTGGCCGACCTGGTCAACCAGACTTTCCGGGCCACCGCCGATACGCTGCGCGAGCAACACGGTCCGCTGGGTCCGGCCTGGCAGTGGGGACGTGCGAGGGGCACCGACATCATGCACCTGGCGCGGATTCCGGCCCTGAGCCGGATGGGTCTGGTAACGGGCGGCGGCGGTAGCATCGTCAACGCGACGACGAAGGGCAACGGCCCTTCCTGGCGCATGGTCGTGGCCCTGGGACCAAACGTGAAGGCCTTTGGCGTGTACCCCGGCGGACAGTCGGGCAATCCCGGCAGTCCCTACTACGACAACCTGGTCGAAACCTGGCGCAAAGGTGAATTAAACGAATTGCTCTACCTGCGGAGCAAGGAAGAGAAGAGCAGCCGGATCGTGGCTACGTGGAGCTTGGGAAAGTGATGGATTGATTGTTGATCCAAAGATGAAGCACGAAGTAAGATATACGGTTAGAATAACGTTTCCGCTGTTGACGGGAGTCGTCTGCCTACTGACTACCTGCTCGACAATGGTTTCTGAAAGTAATTCGATTACCTGGAAACCGGTGAAACGATAATGGAGTTTCTGGAAGACTTTCCGTCGGTGAGACGCGAACAAGTGCGGAAGCTGCCGGAGTTTTCGCAAAAAATTTTTCCAGTTCAACCGAGATTCTCAATGAAAATTTTTGCTTGATGACCAAGAGATTGAAAAGCCGCGTTTCTACTTCTTTCTCCAACCCCTTACTTTCAACCCTGTGCTTATCCTCCTCATCCTCGTCATCAGCCTGATTGCCCAGCTTTTCCTGCCCTGGTGGATCATCGCCCCGGTTGCCTTCGGGTTGGCCGCGTGGCGGGCTTCGTCGGCGGGCCACGCGTTCGGGGCGGGGTTTCTTGGCATCGGCCTGGGCTGGCTGGGGGCGAGCCTGTTGATTCACCTCCGCACCGGAGGCATCCTGACGGCGCGGATGGCGGAATTGTTGCCGCTCCACAGTTCAGCCGGGCTGATCGGGGTAACGGTTCTGGTCGGTGGCTTGGTGGGGGGATTGGCCGCGCTGTCGGGCTACTTGGGTCGGCGGGCGGTGCGGGCTCCGGTGGCCGGACGGTGAGGATTCCGACCCGGATCAGTATTCTTTTTTTGGTAGTGCCAAAGAAGCAATGCTACGGGTAGATTCGGCCTCAAGCAGCCGGAAAACGAGTAAATGAATGGACGCCCTGATTTGTCCTACCTGTGATTCCACGCTTGTCAAGCGCAACGGCCACCTTCACAACCACCAATGCAAGGCTTGCCAGCGCCAGTTCGTGGAGCATCCCGCCAACATCGCCGCCAGCGCTGAGCAAAAGAGGCTGATCGGCAAACTGCTCCTGGAACGCATCTCCCTGGGGGCATCTGCTGGGTGGTCAACGTGAGTCTGCCCTGGCTGTTGGCTTACCTGGAGGGCCTCTACGAAGCAGCGCCCGCTGACTTGGGCAAAGCTTGAAAATAGATTCAGCATATCGTTTCGTTACTGTTTCGGAAGCGTCCACAAAATGAAATCATTTCATAATGATAACGATTGCAAGAAGGACAAATGAATTGAGGCGATGTCAAATGAATGATTACTTTTTTACCCATCAAGGGCAAATCCCGGATTTCGCGAATTTGCCTTTAATTGACTTGATCATTTTTATTCAAGCAAGTAGGACAATAAGCGGCGTCTGTATAGTTAACAAGTCTACTGTAAAAGCGGTCGTAAAAAGGACTACTGAGATTAAGGGGAGGAAGCTGACCCTTTGCGGCCTGGATGGCGACGTAAATCGTCTCGTAACCGAATGCGGCAATGACCACCCAGGGGTAGACTTTTACCTCGGACAAAGCACCCGGGTAATGCGCGTACCAGTAACAGAATTTGCCCGGTTGAAAGCTTACCCGTCGGTTCCCACGGTGACAAACCTGGGTTGTCGGGAGTGGTTGGTTAAAAACTAATTTGCTCTTTGGTGTTTGGTCATACCACCCATCACTGCTTTCATGATCATTATTTTTCCCCATCTCGGGACTGTTGCCAAGGAATAAACCAAAACCTTAGTAAGCAATCCCGGTAATACGGTCGCTTTTCGTCCCAATGCTTTAAGGATTGGGATGGCGACATCGGAAGGTTTCAAGGCGGCTCCCATGACCATGTTTGAGCGTTCAGAAAATCCACTGAGTACCGGGCCGGGTGCCGCCGCCAGAACATCTATTCCGGATGGTTTTAACTCTGCATTCAAAGCTTCCGCTAAAGATTGAACGTACGCTTTGGTGGCCGCGTAATTGGCGGCGAAAGGTACCCCTTGAAAACCAACCAGGGAACTCAAAAGAATGATGCCCCCTTTTTTCCGTTGTTTAAATACCTTGGTAAAATGATGGGTAAACATCAACAACGCGGTACAATTTACTTTTACCATGTTTATTTCGTCTTCCAAAGAAGAATCCACGAAACTTCCCGAAGTTCCGAATCCGGCGGAAGCGATTAGCAGGCCGATGTCGAAGTTCTTGCTTTCATTGATCACTTTGGTAGCTTCGTTCTCTTCGGATAGGTCGGCAGCCAAAGTTCTCGCCTGAACACGATACTTATTTTTGATTCCGCTGGCAAGCTCGTCCAATAAATCCTTTCGCCTGGCAACCAACAGCACATTCAAGCCGGACTCCGCCACGCGTTCACTGAGTTCTTTACCGATGCCGGAAGAAGCACCGGTAATGATCGCCCACGATCCGTATTTCTCCTTCAGTCTCCGTTTTTCCGCGGTTGTAAAATTCATTTTTGTGCCAGATTTTGTTCGTGAAAATTACCGCCAGGATTCAGGTGTTGCCGAAGGCGGACCATTTCAGCACTGCCGTTGGTCATGATTGCCGCCGGCTTATTTACACCTTGACCAAACTTCACTTCTGCCAAAAAGCGATACGCCTACAAACCCCCGTATGTGGAGACTGTTGGCATTTTTGAGGGTCATTTTGCAGGCGTAAACTTTGCCTTCCCGGGGGTCGTAAATAGAGCCGCCTTCCCAGGTATCATCGCCGTCGTACGCAAAATCCCGGAGAATTGCCAGACCCACCACGTCCCGGTCTCTGAATGCCGGGTTAGGATTCTTCTCATCTTTGGTGGAAGCACCCGTGCCCCAGGTGATTTTACCGTAGTACCTGTTTTCCTGCCGGTAAATAAGCACCCGCGTGTCTTTTTTGGCTGAAAGCCATTCGCCGAGGATGGCATCGGATTTGTTTTGGGCCAGGGTGGTGGTGGCTGAACCGGCAACCATCGTCAACAGTAAGATAAAATGTTTCATTGATCGCTGTTTTATATTTGAACATTGTTCATAATAACACAAAAAAAATTATAATTTTTCCATAATTTTTAAAAACTCGTCGTATGCCTGGTCTACAATAGCCAGCGGGCTCTGCAGGTTAACCCCCTTGGTTCGGTGCCCGATTTCGAGGCTGCTCA
>JACMKY010000383.1 GCA_014379925.1 Cytophagales bacterium
AGCCGAGACCGGAAATGAAGATGGCCAGCGTGGCAAAGAAGGTAGCTAAGTGACCAATCCGTTCCTCATCGGAAAACTTCTTGGCGTATTCCTCGTCGGTGAATTGGTAGTCGAAAGGGCTGCCCGGATTGTACTTCCTGAACACGGGCTCTATTTTGCTCAGCGCCTGGCGAAGGGGCACGTCCGGCTTTATCCGCACCACGATCAAATTCACCCAACCGTATTCCATGTGGAAGATCGTTGGAACCGTTGGCTGGTAAGGCGAGTCCATCACCATATCCTTCACCACGCCGGTAATCAAGTGGTCCTTGTCGTTCCATTTCATTGTTTTTCCAACCGGGTTCTTCAAACCGCTCAGCTTGACGGCCGATTCATTTAAGATGAAAGCGCCGGAATCAGTCGGATGCGCCCGGGAAAAGTCTCGCCCTTCGGTGATTTCCCAGCCAACCGTTCGGCCAAAGTCGTGGGTAACGGCAATTGTTCCGAAAAGCGGATCGGCGTTGGGGTCTTTTCCTTGCCAATCAAAACCACTGTTATTGGACCAAATCTGGGTCGGCGAGCTGTTGGATTGGGCCATCTCGTCCGCAGCACCCGTCTGGATCAGGTCACGCCTCAGGGCATCGTAACGTTGATACAGCTCCGGTGTGTTCATTACGACCGTAATCAATCCCTCGCGGGTGTAGCCCACCGGACGGCTTTTGGCAAATTGGATCTGGCGGAAAACGATGAGGGTGCCGATGATCAACGTGATGGATACCGTGAATTGAAGCACCACCAGCACCTTCCGCGGCAGCGAGGCCAAACGCCCGGCCCGGAAGGTTCCTTTCAACACGTTGATTGGCTTGAATCCGGATAAATAAAATGCCGGGTAACTGCCCGATACCAAACCCGTGAACAAGGTAAAGCCCAGGGTCAACAGCCAGAACCAAGGAGTGTTCCAGGGAATGAATACTGCTTTGTCAGCCAATCCATTGAAGAAAGGAAGGGATACCTGCACCAGGAAAATGGCCAAGATGAAAGCCAGGAACGCGACCAACAGGGATTCGCCCAGAAACTGCCCGATCAGTTGCCCGCGGGCGGAACCAACGGCTTTCCGGATGCCTACTTCCTTGGCCCGTTTCTCGCTTCTGGCCGTGGAGAGGTTCATGAAGTTGATGCAGGCCAGCAGCAGCACAAACCCACCGATGATGCCGAACAGCCAAACCAATTGGATGCGGCCCCCGTCCACAATGCCATTCTTGAACTCGCTGTACAAATGCCATTGCTCCATCGGGTGCAACAAGGTTTGCTCATTGCTTCCCTTCACGTGCGGTTGGGTGATGCCTTTGATTTTAGCCGTTGTCTGATCAAAATCGACCCGGTCGTTTACCTGCACGAACAATTCGCACCCGTGGTCATCCCAGGCGGCGGTTTGGGTATTCCACCCATTGGCCTTATTATCCCAGGGCAGCAGGAATTTTGTTTCGTAAAAGGTGGTATTGCGCGGCAGGTCTTCGTAAACGTCGGCTACCTTCATATCGGTTCGGTTGTCCACCCGAACCACTTTGTTTACCGGATCGGCATTGCCAAAAAGTGCGGTGGCGACCGACTGCGAAAGCAGGATTGACGAAGGATCTTTGAAAGCACTGTAACTGCCTTTGCGCAGGGGAAGGGTGAGCATTTCCGGAAGGTCAGGTTGCGCCCATCGACCAGACCGGGATATTTTTTTATCGCCTACTGCCAGTACATTGGTACTGGTCCAGGTAAGGGACAATCGCTGGAAGTCACCGGCATATTTGGTACGGAGTTCATTTTCCAGCGGTACGACAATATTCGGGAAGGTAATTCTTGCTCCATCGTTATCTGTTTGGGTGGCCATCACGCGCGCCAGGCGGTCGTGGTTGCGGTGGTAGCGATCGAACGAGAATTCGTCCCACACCCACAGCCCGATGAGGATGGCCACGGCCATTCCCACCGACAAACCCGCGACGTTGATGAAGGAGAATGCCTTGTGGCGGAGCAAATTCCGGAAGGCAATGTTGAGGTAGCTGCGCAGCATGGCGGGAGAAGTGGGGGTTAGATAATGATTGACTTTTCGTTTCCGGTCAAAGGGCCGCAACAGGCGCAGGACGTTGAACGCGTAGCGGCGACGGGCCTTGTCCTCCCCTTCGGTTTGCACCCAGTGGGCGTAGAGTTCGTTGAGGTCGCCCAGCGCCTCCTCCAGGGAGTCGGACGGACCGTAGCGTTCCAGCAGCCGCTCGGCCCAGCCCGGCGGAACCGGTCGTTTTTTTTGGTCGTGGTTCATAAACCTTCCAACTGTAGCTTGCCCGGAATCAATGCCCACAACCGGCTTCGTACTTGCTGGATCTGCTGCAAGGCTTGGTAACCCGGGGCAGTGAGGCGATAGAGGCGCTTTCTCCTGCCTCCCCGCTGGGGAGTGGCTTCGCCCATTGTCGAAGTGAGAAAGCCCTTTTCCTGGAGCCTTTTCAAGGTGGTGTGCACGGTGCTGAAATCCACTGCCCGACCCGTCTGCCGCGCCAACGCCTGCGTGACGGCCACTCCGTAGGCTTGCGCCTCCAGCCCGGCGATGGTCAGCAGCACGAGCGCTCCCAAAAAGTTTCGCTTCATGAATGTGATATCTATGGACTTTGCCGAACAAACCACCGGCCAAACGCAGAACTGGCCCGAGGGGGCCGTAGAAGGTGATTCAAAGGAGAGTTTGCCGGGCGCAGTGTACGAAAACGGACACCCGACTGTCCGTTTGTGAGTCAAGGATCGCGTAACCGTGGGTGGCGCATCTTTGGTAAACAAGACGGGAAAACCGGCCTGCGTGACGGAGCGTCGCTCGAAAGAATCCCCTAAATGAAATTGAAACCACGGCGGGGATACAATTCCAGTAGCAAAGCGGCGCAAAGTAATTCCGAGGGTAAATCGTCACGCTTGCTCGCAAGGGGCTGAGCGACAGGTTCACAAGGCGACGCGAATGCCGTGCTACTTAGCGTGCACAGCCTATGACGCCAACCCTCACGTCCCGAACAGCTGCTTCAGCGCTGTCCAGAGCCACTTCTTCCGTTCCACGTCGGTGCGGATGCCCTCCAGGCTGTCCACGCAGAGGAACTGGATGCCGTGGATCAGCTTGGGTTCGTAGGGAAGCAGGGGAATGTACAGGTTGAGGGCTTCCATCGCCACGCCGAAGGAAATGAACTGGCGTACTTTCTTTTCCCTGAAAATGTAATGATAATCGGGATCAGTTACTCCGCTTACGTTCACCAGACTCACCCCGTCCGGGTCCAGGTTCACCGCCTGCAAGACTTTTGCCAGAAACGCCGTATCGTACGGATTCAGCAATTCCGCCCGGGCCTCGTCGACAATCAGCACGGTGGGAAGGGTGGGCTTGGTGGATGGCGGCGGGGAAACCGGGGTGGCCACCGGGGTGTTTTCTACCGGCTCAAGCCGCCCGGTCGGCCCGGCCGGACTGGCAACGGCCACCGGAGCAACCGATTTTTCCGGCTCCGCCCCGGGGAGGGGCGTTTCGACGGAGAGCGGCATCGGCTCGGCCAGGGGTAACGTTGCCTGAACCGGTTGCCGTGGTTCATCGGCAAAAAAGGGCGAATGTTCCTCCGGGGCATCGTCGGGGAAAGCCGCCGTCGGCTCCGGCGTGGATTCGGGCGGGACAACCAACGGCGGGATTTCCGCAACTGCCTCCGGCGTAACCGGTTCGGCCTCGGGAAAGAGGTCCGGGGGTAGCGGGTCTTTTTCTTCCACCGCGTACAGATCCCCCTCGTTGAACAAGTACATCAGGTTCAGTACTTCCTTCTTTTCGGCTGGCATACCGGACGGCGGCGTGGTGGGTGCTAAAAGTACGAAACATTCCCGGCTGCCGGGCCAGACGTAGCCACCGGCAAAAATAAATCCCCCGATCCGGCCCGGATTTTTTCAACTTTCGTAGCTTTGCGCCGCTACGCGAAAGACCCGTTGGATGACGGGGCGGCCACCCGCCCGAAAAGCCTCTGACGGGTCTTTCCTGCGTTTATCCGTTCATCTTTAATTCGTTACGAACATGGCCAGAAACGCCCGCAAACAAGAGTTCTTGAAGGATACCATTCAGCACATCGACATCAAGGCCCACAACGTGGTGCCGATGGTGGAGGCGATGGAAAGCATGGCTTTTCAGGCCCGCAACCTGGCCCGGGGTGCCCGGATCTTCAACATGATGCAGGCCGATCAGGATTGCGCCGTGTACCTGACCCTGGCTGGTTCGCTCATCTCCGCCGGCCTCAAACACGTCATCGTGGACCTGGTGAAGAACAACATGGTGGATGCCATCGTCTCGACCGGGGCCAACATCGTCGACCAGGATTTTTTCGAGGCGCTGGGCTTCAAGCACTACATCGGCACGCAGTTCGGCATCGACGACCAGGAACTGCGCGAGCTGATGATCGACCGCATCTACGATACCTTCATCGACGAGGAAGACCTGCGCGCGTGCGACGACACCATCGCCCGGATTTGCAATACCCTGCCGAAGAAAGCCTATTCTTCCCGCGAATTCATCCGGGAGATGGGCCGCTTCCTGGAAGAAAACGACCAGTACGCCGCCTACCGCGAGGAGTCCATCGTCTACCAGTGCTATAAGAAGGGCGTGCCGATTTTCGTGCCCGCTTTCTCCGACTGCTCCGCCGGCTTCGGCCTGGTGCACCACCAGTGGCACAATCCTGACCATCACCTGAGCATCGACTCCGCCAAGGATTTCCTGGAAATCACCAAGACCAAACTGGCCAATCCCGAATCGGGCCTGTTCATGATCGGCGGCGGGGTGCCCAAGAACTTCGTGCAGGACATCGTCGTGGCCTGTGACATTCTCGACAAGGAAGCCGCCATGCACAAGTACGCCGTTCAGGTCACCGTGGCCGACGAACGCGACGGCGCCCTGTCGGGCTCGACGCTGAAGGAGGCCTGCTCGTGGGGCAAGGTGGATACGGTGTACGAGCAGATGATCTGGGCCGAAGCCACCATTGCCATGCCGCTCATTGCGGGCTACGCTTACCACAAGGGCGGGCACCGGGGCCGGAAAGAACGCCGCTTCAACGACGCGCTCGATGCGGCCTCCGTGCGCAAGCCCGTGATTGCCTGACCGAATGGGGTAAAACGTCTCGTTACTGACCGGAAAGCTTCCATCCCTTTAAGAGGTGGAAGCTTTTGTTTTTCAAGGGTAACCCCGGTTCCCGACCTTTTCCGGGCGGGCCTTTCGCTGGTATAAAATTTGACGAAACCAAGGACAAAACCTAAAGGAATCAAAATCCGTGTAGGGATGAAAGCGACCAATAATTCCTCGATTTGTTGTCAGTTTAAACTCATCTGCCATGCATAAACAAGTTCTTTTTTACCTGTCCTTCCTGGTTACCCTCGGCTTGGTGGCCAGCCTGTCGGGCTGCGTGACGGCCCGTCGGTACGACGCCGCCCTGGCGCGCCTTCGGGCGGCGGAAAGTTCCCGGACCCAGGGCGATGCCGAAGTGGCCAAAGCGATGAACGACGCAAAAACCCTGCGTACCCAAATCGATTCGCTGAGAAACGAAAACCGGAAACTCATTCAGGACAGCACCCAGGTCGGTCAGACGTACCGGCGCAACAAGACGGTGCTCGACGATCTGCTCAACAAGTACGAACTGCTGGACAAGTCCTACAACCAGCTGCTCACCAACAGCGGCACGGAAAAGGGATATCTGTCGCAGAACTTGTCGAAGAAAGAGCAGGAGTTGCGGGATATGGAGCAGAACATTCTGGCGGCCAAAGCCCAAAACGACAAGCTCGGCGGCGACCTGAAAAGCCGCGAACAGCGGGTGGCCGAACTTGAAAAAGTGCTCGCCGACAAGGACAAGGCCGTCAATGACTTGAAAACCGCGGTCAACAATGCGCTGCTCAGTTTCAAGGGAAGCGACCTGTCGGTGGACGTTCGCAACGGCAAGGTGTACGTGTCGCTGTCGGAAAAGCTGCTTTTCAAGTCGGGCAGTTACGCCGTGGATGCCAAGGGCGCGGAAGCCCTCAAAAAGCTGGCCGCCGTCCTCAAAACCCAGCCGGACATCAACGTGCTGGTCGAAGGCCACACCGACGACGTGCCAATTGCCAAGGGCAATTCGGGGGTGGATGATAACTGGGACCTGAGCGTGTTGCGGGCCACTTCCATTGTCAACATCCTGCAAGCCGCCGGCGCACCCCCGGTAAAACTGACGGCCGCCGGCCGGGGCGAACACCTGCCCGTGGACCCGGCCAAGACCGCGGAGGCCCGGCAGAAAAACCGCCGCACCGAAATCATCCTCACGCCCAAACTGGACGAATTGTTCAAGGTACTGGGGGCGGAGTAACGCCGCCGAAAGTGTTTTGGATGGCCCTAGCGAACGTATGAGGTAGCCCTGACTGGTATCAAACCCGTCAGGGTTTTTTTTGCTCCGCACGCGGGTCGGGATTCCAGTGGAAACTTCCCCAAAACGGCGGACTGCCGATGGCGGATTGTACCAGTGTGCCAGCAGTCAACCGTGGTTTCGTTGCCTGGCAACGAAGTAGACAGCATTCAGCGGATAAGATCTGGGGTTGTTTCGGTTGCGCCGTTGCGCAGTCCGGATTTCATTTTGGGGTTGCTCAAAAGTTAATAAAAAGACAACCTGCGGGAAGCGAACCGTTGGTGGTTTCGGCGGATATTTGTTCATTTGTCACCCAACCCGTCCCGACTATGATCCCCTCTTCCGACCAAGACCTTTCCCGCCGGCATTTCCTGCGGCTGTCCGGCGTTGCCAGCCTGGGTTTCCTGGGCCTGCATCACTTCGCGTCGGCGCCGGTGCTGGCTGCCCGCCCGTCCGATGCCTCGGGTTACGGACCGTTGCTGCCCGATCCGGCGGGGCTGCTCAACCTGCCCAAGGGTTTTTCCTACCGGATTATCTCGCAACGGGGTAATCGCATGAGCGACGGCTTTTTCACCCCCGGCCGCGCCGATGGCATGGCAACGTTCGCGGCGTCCAAGGGCCGGACCATCCTCGTCCGCAACCACGAAAACAGCCCCGGTAACTTGATCGATGGCCCTTTCGGGCAGAAAAATGAACTGCTCGGCAAGCTGGACCGCAACAAGCTCTACGACTACGGCCGGGGTGAACAACCGGGTCTGGGCGGCACCACCACGCTGGTGTACGATCCCGCTACCCGGCAGGTGACGGATGAATACTTAAGCCTGGCGGGCACCATCCGCAATTGCGCCGGGGGCGCCACGCCCTGGGGTTCTTGGATCAGTTGCGAAGAAAATACCGACGTGCCCAACGGCACGATTGAAAAAGAGCACGGCTACAATTTCGAGGTTCCGTCCGTCGGCAAGGGCGTAGTGGACCCGACGCCGCTGAAGGCGATGGGTCGCTTCAACCACGAAGCCGTGTGCGTGGACCCGCGCACGGGCATCGTCTACCAGACCGAGGACCGTCCCGATAGCCTGATCTACCGTTACCTGCCCAACCAGACCAGTCAGCTGGCCAAGGGCGGCAAGTTGCAGGCCCTGGCCGTGCGCGGCGAGCAGGGTTTCGACACCCGCAACTGGGAAAGCCTGGGTGCCCCGCGCCTGGCCGAGCGGCAACCGGTGGACGTGGTGTGGCTGGACCTGGAGGGCATCGATGCGCCCGACGATGACCTGCGTCTGCGGGGTTTCGCGCGGGGAGCCGCCCGGTTTGCGCGGGGCGAGGGCGCGTGGTTCGGACGGAATGAATGCTACTTCGCCTGCACCAGCGGGGGGCGCATCGCCAAGGGACAGGTATTCCGCTACGTGCCCAGCCCCAAAGAAGGACAGCCGGGCGAAAAGGACGCGCCCGGTAAGTTGGAACTGTTTCTCGAACCCAACAACACCGACCTGATGAAGAGCTGCGACAACCTGACGGTGGCCCCCTGGGGCGACGTCGTGCTGTGCGAGGACGATCCGCACCCGTTTCTGGTGGGTGTGACCCCGAAGGGCGAACTGTATAAGCTCGGCGAAAACGCGGGTCCGCCGTCGGAGTTTGCCGGGGGCGTCTTCTCCCCGTCGGGCGACACGTTCTTCGTCAACCTCCAGGACCCGGGCATCACGCTGGCCATCACCGGCCCGTGGCGGAAGGGGTAAGGCGAACGGATACGTACCAATTCGTTGCTAACCGGCCTCGTTTAACCCCGCGTTGAGAAAAGACAAACGAATGCATCCCGTCGGCGGGTCGTCGACGGAGAAACGAAACCGGAAACGATCAACCATTGCGCGGACCCTGGTGGCGCGAACCAACTGCCTATGACGGGTATTCACTACCGGCCCATGGAGAATTCGGATACCGAGGCGGTTGGGGAACTCATCAAGGCCCTCTACCGGGAAGATCCGGCCGGAAAGGCGATGACGGACGAAAAGATCCGTCGTACGTTTGACCGGCTGGCGGCGCACCCGGACACGGGTATCCTGCTGGTATTCGAAACCGATTCGCGCCTCATCGGGTACGCCCTGCTCATCAATTTCTGGAGCAACGAGTACGGAGGCATCGTGCTCACCATTGACGAGTTGTACCTCGCTCCGGCGTTTCGCGGCCAGGGCGTGGGCACGCACTTCATCCAATACCTTGCCGAAAACCGGTTTAGCAACTGCATCGCCCTCGAACTGGAAGTTTTGCCTTACAACGCCCGGGCGCGGAGGCTGTACGAACGGCTGGGTTTCCAGAAACCGGACCGTGATTACTTGCTGCGGAAGGGATGAAGATCAGTTTTCCCTGTTCACCACAAAATGTATTACATAAGTACTTATGTAGTAATAACTTAAAAAATATTTATCGCTGTTTGAATTGTGCTAAAACCAAACTTCAATCTAAATCCATCGCACGGACAACCGAATGAAAACTGATCAGCGCCCCGTCGAATACGTGGATTTCGCCAGGGGATACGCCATTTCCACCATTGTGATCTTTCATTTTTTCTTCGAGAACATTGTTTTCGGTAACCTGCTCGACCAGGCTTTTTTCTTCGGGGGGGCTGGTGTCCACCTCTACTTTTTCCTGTCCGGATTTGGGTTGAGCCTGAGTCGGAACGTTTCGCCGCTGGATTTCTACCGGAGGCGGTTTTCCAAGGTCATTTTGCCTTACCTCTTCTTCGTTTCCTTCGCGTTTCTGCTCAGCTTCTACTACCCGGTTGCCCCCGTTCAGGACTGGCGGGCGTACCTCAGTCACCTTTTTCTCTTCAAGATGTTCGACAACGACCTGATTGGCAGTTTTGGCTACCAGCTCTGGTTTATGTCCACGCTTATCCAATTCTACCTGGTTTTTCCTTTCCTGTTCTCCTGGAAGGAGAAAATCGGCAAGGGCCGGTGGCTGGCGCTGGCAACGGGCGTTTCGCTGGGCTACTTCGGGTTGGTATACGCGGCGGGACGGTCCGGAGACAGCGTGTGGGTGAGTTTCTTTTTGCAGTTTCTCTGGGAATTTGCCCTCGGAATGACCCTGGCTGACCTTTACCGGGAAAAGGATTTCCGGTTCTGGAACCTGTCGCCGGTCTGGTACGCCGGGCTGGCCATCCTGGGGATGGGGTCGATGGCTTTCCTCACGCTGAAAATGGGCGACGCGGTGAAAGCTTTCAACGACTTTCCCGCTTTCCTGGGCTACACCTCACTGAGCATCCTGGTTTTCCAACTGACTGACCGGTACCTGCCCTGGTTAAAGCGGGCCTTCGCAGGGGTTGGCAAGGTGTCGTTCTTCCTGTTCCTGACCCACGTGCTGGTGCTGAAAGCCATGGTTGACGGCCTGCGCGCGTACGGCCAGGGTCTGTCGGCCTACCACTTGGTGTTGTACCTGCCGTTGGCCCTGCTGATTGCGGCGGGGTTTCAATACGTTTATTTGAAAGTAGCTTCTTCCTTTAACCGGCCCGTGTTGCACCCCAATCAATCGTGAGTGATCCCGTTTCCCTTTCCGGGTAATGCCAAAGGTATTCTTCCCGTTATTCCCGACCCCCATCATCCGCAACCGGTACCTTCGACTTCAATCCCCGAACGTGGCGGGCCGTTTCTGGGTGCTGGCCTGGAAAGCTTCGGTGAGGTCGGCGGAGAGCAGCATAGCCGCGTTCCAGGTAGCGATGTAGTTCAGGCCGTCCGCCACGGAGTGGTCGCGGGCGTAGTTGAGCATCTCCTTGGTGCCCCGGATCGCGAGGGGCGACTTGGCCGCAATGGTGGCGGCCAGTTGCCGCACTTCCGTCATCAGCGTTTCCCGGTCGGGAAACGTTCGGTTGACCAAGCCGATTTCCTTCGCCTCTTTGCCGCCCACGGGGCGTCCGGTGTAGGCCATTTCGCGCACCACTGCCTCGCCGATGAGTTTGGGCAGCCGTTGCAGCGTGCCCAGGTCGGCCACCATACCCATATCGATTTCTTTGATGGTGAAAAAAGCGTCGTCGGTGCCGTAGCGCAGGTCGCAGCCGCAGATCAGGTCGATGCCGGCACCGATGCAGCCGCCGTGAATGGCCGCGATTACGGGTTTGCCGCACCGCTCCACTGCGTTGATGGGCGCTTGCAGGCGCTGAATGCTTTTCCGCAGTTTCTCGCGCGACCGTCCGTCGCCGGCACCATTGGGGTTTTGAGCAACGCTCATCAGCAGGCGGAGGTCGATGCCGGAGCAGAAGTGCCGGCCCTCTCCGCTCAGAACGATTACGCGCACCTCGTCCAGCCCGTCCAGGTTTTCAAAAGTTGCTTTCAACTCATCCCAGGCGGTTTGGTCGAGGGCGTTGGCCTTGTCGGGACGGTGGATGACCACGTGGGCGATGCGTTCGTCGATGGTTACGCGCAGGGTTTGCAAGTCGGTAAGGAAGGGATGGCTCATCGGGGAAGTGAGTTAGGATGGGCAGACGAAGCGTTATGGCTTGCCTTCGTAGACGTTGTCATCCGGGTTCACGTCGGGCACGTCGGAGTCACCGAGTTGAATGCGGCGAATGGGCTGGTTGTAGGCGCGGGTGATCGTTATTTCCTTGGTGCCATCCTTCCACACCCGGGCCGTTTCCGAATAGGTGTCTTCCGTGCCGTCGGCGAGGGTTATCCGTAAGCGCACCGGCACGGGCAGGTTGCCCTTCCGCGTCACCGTAATGCTGGTTTGCTTGCCCGGCGTGACGGTCCCGATTGCCAGGTCGGGGTAACCCGCTTCGAAAAACCAGGGTTTCCAGAACCACGACAGGTCTTCCTTGGCCGCCTCGTTGAAGCTGTAGAAAAAGTCGTACGGAATGGGGTGTTTGCCGTTCCAGCGCCGCACGTATTCGTGGAGCACCCGTTTAAAAACGTCCTTGCCCAGCACATCCTGCAACGTGGCGTAGGCCACGGCCGGGCGGAAATACGAAGCGAATCCGTAGGAAACTCCGTTGAGCAGGTTGGAAGGAATCATCATCGGCATTTCCAGTTCCTGGCCCGCGTAGCGGGAAAAGTACCGGGCGTTGTCCTGTTGCACCCGGAAGGTTTCGGTGGCACCGGCGTCCGCTTTGAAAAGCGCTTCGTTGGGCAGGAACTGCGCCCAACCCTCGTCCATCCAGGCGTACCTTCGTTCGTTGATTCCCATGTGAAAAGGAAAGTACGTGTGCGCAATCTCGTGGGCCGTCACTTCGGCGGCCCCTTCCGCGTTCGGAGAGGATCCGTCGTTGACCATCATCGGAAATTCCATGCCCCCCGACCCGTTGAATACCGTCAGGTTGGGGTAGGGAAAGGGAACGCCGGGGAACGTACCCGAGAAATAAGCGACCGACTCCCGCCCGTAACGCGCCACCTCGTAAAAATCCTTGGAAGCCGGGTTGTAGGCCGCCCCCACCGTCGTGCGTCGGCCCGAGGCGGGGTCCACGACCACGCTGCCGGCATCCCAGAGGTAGCGGTTGCTGGTGGCAAAGGCGAAGTCGGGCACGTTGGTGGCCCGGAACTTCCAGGTGTGCTGCGGCCGGTTCACCGTGATCTTTCCCTTTTTGAGGTCCGCTTCCCGGACGATGTTTACCACCCGGTCGGACTTGGTTGCCGTTTGGTAGCGATTCAGGTAGTCAGCCGCCAACACCTCACCCGGATTCTGCCACTCGCCCGTGGCCCACACCAGGAAGCCGTTGGGCACCTTCAATTCCACTTCGAAGTCGGAGAAATCGTTGTAGAACTCCTGCGTTCCCGTGTACTGGAGCAAGTCCCAGCCGTGGATGTCGTCGTAGACGGCAATTTGCGGGTACCAATACGCCACGAAAAAGGTGTTTTCGCCGTAGGTTCCCTCGCGGATGTGGGTTTCCTTCGGAAGCGTATACGCCCAGTTCACGTTCAGGGAGAGGTTCGTTTTGGGCAGCAGGGGGGAAGCCAGCCGAACAATCAGGTTGGTGCCGTCCCGTTGAACGCCCGAGCGGGATGCTTGGAGGTCAACGTTCGTGCCGTTCACGCTCAACCGGCTGATGTTTACCCCGTCGGTCACGTCGGCCGGGTCCACCGCTTCGTCGCGGGCGTTGCCTTTCTTGAAGAGGTCGGGGTAGAGGCGCACGACCAATTGCCGCAGGGTATCGGGGCTGTTGTTGGAGTAGGTAACCGTTTCTTCCCCCCGGATGGTTCGGGTTGCCGGTGCCAGTTCCACGCGAATTTGGTAGTTCGAACGGTTCTGCCAGTACCGGGGGCCGGGAGAACCGTTCGTGGCGCGGGTGCCTTGGTCGTAGGCCCGCTGCACATCGCGCGGAACGTACAGGTTGGCAGTTTGAGCCAGGAGGGGAGGGGAAGTCAGAAGCAACAGGCTGGACAGGCCCGCAAAGCGTAGTTTTTCCAAGGGTATTGGGTTTGGTTAATGATTGTACTTCGTTGGATTGAGACTACAGACTTGAGGTTGACGTTTTTGACGATGTCATTCTGGTCCAGGGTAAACTACAGCGAAGAATGACAAACTTAGGAAGATCGCCAGTCAGTGAAGCCATTATTCAAATT
This sequence comes from Cytophagales bacterium, assembly GCA_014379925.1. Lineage (GTDB taxonomy): Bacteria > Bacteroidota > Bacteroidia > Cytophagales > ES-bin-26 > ES-bin-26. The sequence goes on from JACMKY010000383.1 coordinate 12,914, forward strand.
CGATCGAACAAAGTGGGAAACAAGCAGCCGTTGGTGATTCGTTGCCAGCCGTCAGCGATCAGATTACGTTGCGTTCGCGCGAAAGTTTTCGTCGCCCGGGTTTGACGGGAAAGAACCAGGAAATAGGTGACCACTTGCAACCGGGAGGTGCGACCGGAGTGGCGCATTACCGGCGGGCCGATTCACTCACCAACCCACCAGGGCCTTCCACGTTCCCTTCATCCGGTTGTACTTCAAGGTGCTGGGCAGGGCTTTCCACCAGTATTTGTTCATCTCTACCGCAAAGGAGGGCTGCATATAGCAGTTGATGGCGCATCCTTCGCAGGCCGGGAGCCGCCCCTCCAGCGCCACCAGCCGCCGCACCCGTTCGGAGCGGTACAATGCGTAGAGCTGGCCGGCGATGGGAATTTCTTCCAGGCCCAGGTGGTAACACGGCAGCACCAGGTTGTTTTCGGGTGAAATGACCAGTGTGGTGCTGCCCGCCCGGCACACCGGCCGGTGGGTATGGTTGCCACCGTCGCGCCGCAGGGCCACGAAGCCCTCGTTCAGGTACACGTTTTTCCGTTTGCCCCAGGCCAGCAAATCCGCCAGCGTTCCGTCCGACAGCTGGCCGCCCGTTTGCACCGCGTGGTAATCGAAGGCCGGATTGAGGATCAGCACCAGGTTGTGGGGCAGACAGATCTCTTCCCACGCCTGGCGAATGCGGTGGACCGTGTGCTCAAAGACGGTGAACAGGATGTCGGGTCGCTCGCCCAGTTCCCCGGCAATCTGAACGGAGCGCATCAGGGCATCGAAGCAGGGCACGCCCCGCGAGTGATCGTGCTCTTCGCGCACGGGCGAATCGAGCGAAAAATGCAGCATGTCCACCTTGCCCCGCAACCGTTCGGCGTACTTGGGATACAGCAACCCATTGGTGGTCAGGGTGGTGATAAAGCCAAACTCCTTGGCCAGGGCCAGCAGCTGATCCAGCTGGCGGTGCAGGAGGGGCTCGCCGCCAGTGAAATCAATCACCCGGACGCCAAGCCGCCGGAGGTCGGCCAGGTTCTGCCGTACGTTCTCGACCGTGGCGTAGGAAGAGGGTCGCTCCCAGATGTCGCAAAACCCGCACGTGGCATTGCACCGGTAAGTCACGTAGTAGTTGCACAGCACGGGTCGGCGAATGAGACGCATCTTTTTAATGACGAATGATTAATGGAAGAAAACAAGTATTAGTCATTCGTCATTGTTCGTTCGTCATTGCCTGAGCATTCCGAACAGGCTGGCGAGCTTGCTTTTCAATTCCTTGCGGTCGACGATGAAGTCGAGGAAGCCGTGTTCGAGCACGAATTCGGCGCTTTGAAAGTCCTTGGGCAGGTCTTTGCCGATGGTTTCGCGGATGACGCGCGGCCCGGCAAAGCCGATCAATGCGCCCGGCTCGGCAATGTTGAAGTCGCCCAGCATGGCGTAGGAGGCCGTCACGCCGCCGGTCGTCGGGTCGGTGAGCAGCGACACGTAGGGAACGTGCGTTTCGGCCAGCAAGGCCAGCCGGGCGGCGGTTTTGGCCATTTGCATCAACGAATAACCGGCTTCCATCATCCGCGCCCCGCCCGACTTGGAAATCATCAGGAAAGGAACCTGGTGGTCGAGGGAGTAGTCAATGGCCCGGGCAATCTTTTCGCCCACCACCGAACCCATCGAGCCGCCGATGAAAGCAAAATCCATGCAGGCCACCATCACGTCGAGGTCGTGGATCTTGCCGTAGGCCGTGCGCACGGCGTCGTTGAGGTGCGTTTTCTGCCGGGTGTCGGCGATGCGGTCGGGGTAGGGCTTGGAATCCACGAACTTCAACGGATCGGAGGAAGTGAGCCCGGCGTTGATTTCGGTGAACTGGTTGTC
>JACMKY010000384.1 GCA_014379925.1 Cytophagales bacterium
AAGAAATCGCCCACGGACACGCCCACGGCGAAGGAGGACACGCTCATTAAAGTGGATAGTGGACAGTGGACAGTGGATAGTGAACAAGGTTCGTAGAATGATCATTCGTTTGAATCAAAAAAACACGACGCCTGTCTCCCCGTAAAATTAAACGAACGCCCTTCCATCAATTAAACTATCCACTATCCACTCTTGTACTGCTGCACGGCTACCCCGAACTTTTCCAGGAACGCCAGTCCTTCGTCGGTGGCCAGGCCCTTGTAAGCCGCGTAGGAATGCAGGTAGATCACCTTGACGATTTTCATGCTGTAGATGATGCGGGCGCAGGGCAGGCACGGCGACAGGGTAACGTACAGCGTCGAACCGTCGATCAGGGTACCGTTCTTGGCCGCGTACAGGATTGCGTTCTGTTCGGCGTGCAGCGCCAGGGAACAGCTGCCCTTGGAGTCGCGGGCGCAGCCGGTCAGCGGAAATTCTTCGTCGCAGTTGTGCGTGCCCGCCGGGGGACCGTTGTACCCAATCGAAATGATGCGGGTATCCTTCACCAGCACCGCGCCCACCTGGGCCTTGATGCAGTGCGAACGCCGCGCCAGGTTAACGGCCAGGTCCACGAAAATGTCGTCGAAATGGGGCCGGGTCCGTTTTCCGCCGGACAACGGAGCGTCGGCGGGCTTTGACGCGGGAGAAGTTGGGTCGGGTGGGAACATGGATGGCAGGTCGGGTATCACGCCGGGCCGGCACCCGGCGGGCACGGGCACGGAATTCACGAAAACGCAAAGCTAACCGGATGTTGGCAAATCCGTTGGTTGTTCCTTACTTCTCCATCAGGCTTTCGTAGGAAAAGCGAATTTTCTCCACTTTCAGCGCCAGCGATTGCAGGGTTTTCAGGGCTTCGTTCAGGTTGGCTTCCACCAGATCGGCCAGGTGCGGTTCGACGAACAAGTTGGTGCGGAGGTTGCGCAGTTCGGCGGGCGCATTTTCTTTGGCCATTTCCCCCTGTCCGGCCAAGTACCCTTCCAGTTTGCGGGCCCGTTCGGCGTAGTACTGGTAAACGACGGGATGGGGCTTCTTGTAAATAATTTCGATCTTCTCGGCCTTCACCGTGCGCATGGGAAAGGTGTACGTCTTAGAGTTCCACGTAACCATCACCTCGTTGGGATTGCGGGATTTCCGGGCCTTTACTTTGTTGGTCAGGTTGCCCGTTGCATCGTAGAGGCTGACGGCAAGGTCTTCGTCGAGGAGGAGTTTATCGTACTCGGCGCGCTTGACGCGGTTGCCGTCGAAGTACTGGCTGATGTTGGATACCTCGTAATAATCGCGTTCGATGGGCATGAGCTGCTCGGCAACCACCACGTTCGGCAGGCGGGTTTCGCGGGTTACGTCTTCCTCGAAGTCGCGGATTTCCTGCTTGAGCGCGGTGAGGTTGAGCGCGGTGGTGTAGCCGTGCTTGCGGATGGTCTCGGCCACCATTTCCCGGGCAATTTCCAGCTGTTCCGGCTTGTTCCACAGGCAATGCACCATCAGGAAGCAATCCATCAGGTCCACCTTGGTTCGGTCGTTCAAAAAGGCCGAGGCCCGCAGCAGTCGGACGACTTTCTTCCAGCGGCGGTCGTAGACCGCAAATTTTTCGGCTTCGTGCGTTTGATCATACTGGTCGAGCTGGTACTTCACCATCTGGATGACGTTGATGACTTCGGGTGGAACCGTTACTTCGTCCATGGCGCGTTCCCACGCCGCCAGTTCCGCCTCGTCGATCTTGCAGTCGTCGGCGATGTTGTCTTCGTAAACGTCTTCGGTGCTGACAATCATCCCCACGAAGTTGCCGGCATTTCGGATTTCGGTAATCAGGTAACGCACCAGGAAGCGATCCCACAGCGCATCCAGCCCTTCGTGCCCGCCGGGAAGTTCGTTCGAAGCGGCAATGATGCCTTTGATGTTTACCCGAATCTCCTGTTCGCCGTTGCGGTAGATCTTCTCGTTCAGCACCGTCAGCAGCGCGTTCTGGATGGAAGGCCCGGCCTTCCAGAGTTCGTCGAGGAACACCACGTTGGCACCCGGCAGGTATTTGTCGGTCAGTCGTTCGTACTTGTCCTCTTCTTTCAGCTTCCGGATGGATACCGGGCCAAACACCTCGTCGGGCGTGCTGAACTTATTCATCAGGTATTCGAACGACTTGCCGTGGCGGAAAGCGAATTTAAGCTTGCGGGCAATGAGGCTCTTGGCCACGCCCGGCGGGCCGAGCAGGAAAATACTTTCTCCCGCCAGGGCCGAAAGCAGCGAAAGCCGGATGGCTTCCTCTTTCTCGTACACTCCCCGGCCCATTTGCCCGAGAATACGGCGGACTTTCTCTTGAACGGCCATAAACCAGTATTCAGTAGGGAGTTGGCAGTTGGCAGTTGGCAAAGAGAAAAAAATTGGCAAGGGTAAAAGAACAGTTACGAGGTCACGAATGCAGCTTACCTTTTTGTTTTTTTAATTGCCCACTGCCAATTGCCAACCACCAAGAGCCCGGTTAGACGGACCGGCTGGCCGGCTGGTCGCGGAGCCACTACCTTCCCATTGAATTCTTCTTGGCGGCGCTTTTGTGACGAAGCTCCACCTGCCGCAGGTAATGTCCCGCGTCTTCATCGCCCAACTGGATGGCTTTCTGGAGATCCGATTCCACCCGGTCGTACTCCTGGCTGAGCCGAATGCGCGCCAAGGCGCGCCAACGGAAAGATTCGGGATTTTTTTTGAAGTGCCACACCGCCTTGTCAAACTCCAGGAAGGCATTTTGGTACTCTTCTAACCGGTACAACGCTTTCCCCTTGTCGAGGTAGGCTTCCGCCAGGGTATCATCCAAGCTGGTGGCGCGGGTACAATCAAATACGCTGGAATAAAGGTTATCGAGTTTAAGGTTGCACTTGCCCCGGTAGGCGTAGGCCAGGGCGCAATTGGGTTTCTCCTTCAGCACGTGGTCGAAGTACCCGGCCGCTTCCGCGTACTTTTTCTGCCTTACCAGTCCGATTCCTTCCTGGTAGTGTTTGATGTCCTTCTCGGTCGGGGTTTCGTGGTCAGTGAGGAGGTACCGGATGATGACGTAGGGGATGAAGAGCAAAAACAACAGGATGGTTTCCATGGGCATATTTTTTCAACGGAGGTGAACCGACCAAGGCACAAAAATCGCTCGAAATGTACTTCTCTACCCCGGCAATTCCCAACGGGTCATTGGCAACCTTCCAGACTCTGTTGCTGCGCTTTGGTCAGCTTGGCCGCAACGAGTTGGTACGAATCGTCGATCCACGCGCGCAATTCCCGTTCGCCCACCAGGCCGCCCACGCGCACGGTGTTCCAATGCACCTTGTTCATGTGGTAACCCGGTTGCACCCCCGGGTAGCTTTCCCGCAACTGAATGGCTTTCTCCGGCTCGCACTTCAGATTAACCCGGAATGGAAAACTGTCCAAGCTGGTGAGCGCGAATATTTTGCCCATCACTTTGAAAACCAACGTACTTTCGTCAAACGGACGGTCTTCAGCCACGCCCGGTTTTGACAGGCAATACTCCCGGAACGCCTCAATGTTCATTTTAATGATCAATTATCTACGGTCTATAATTGAAAAAGGCAGCCCGGTCACCAATAATTTTCTTTTACCGACTTCCCTTCCTCATTCAATTGCCAATCCGAATTGGTCATTGATCATCAAAAAAACCGCTTGATGATGATGAAGAGGATGCCGAGCAGAAAAATCACCATGGAAATCTTGTTGATGCCGTGCATCATCCGCAGGTTGAAGTTGCTCTTGCGGTTGGGGTCGTGCTTGCGGAAGAAGTAGCCAAACACGGGGCCAAGCTGGAAATACTCACGAAGTCTGCTCATTGTCGGGGTTCAGTTCGGGTGGATGAAGGATTGGTAAGGTTACCAGGGTTACCCGGATCGGGAGAGAACGAAAGTTGGTTCCTCCGCCGCCTTATCCGGTAAGTCTTTCCGTGCTACACGCTTGATTTCAAAGCTTTCCATTAAATCGTTTCCGGCTCGTTCCACGCGCCATCTTCCTTAATCAGTTCGATCAGTTCGTCCACGGCGCGGTCAGCGGGAACGGATTTCTTGACTACGTTCTGGCCCCGGTACAAGGCAATTTTGTTTTTTCCCACCCCCACGTAGCCGTAGTCGGCGTCGGCCATTTCGCCGGGACCGTTCACGATGCAGCCCATGATTCCGATTTTCACGCCTTTCAGGTGATCGGTGCGCTTGCGGATGGTTGCCGTGGTTTCCTGCAAGTCGAAGAGGGTGCGGCCGCACGACGGGCAGGAGATGTATTCGGTCTTCGACATCCGCGTACGGGCCGCTTGCAGGATGCCGAACGCCGTACGGTTATAACCCGAAATACGCCCCAACAGTTTTTCTTTTTCTTCGGGATTCTTCGCGGAATCCGCCGCATCTATCCGTTCGGTACTCAAGAAAATCCCGTCCCCAAGGCCGTCGATGAGCAGGCCGCCGCAGTCGGTGGCCGCGTAAAGCTGAAACTGGTCGTCGGAAATGGCCGCGAACTTCCGCATAACCACCGCGGGGGCCCGGATGCCTTGGAGAATCAGCTCGAAAAACAGACGCCGCAGTTCGGGCATGGCGTGTTCGTTGTCCGTATCCACCACCAGCACCACCTTGGTTTCCGCCTTCAGCCGGTCCAGCAATCCGTTGTCGTCCAGATCCCGCAGGTGAATTTTCAGAAAATTCAGTTCAGGGTGTACTGGTCCGTGGTTTGCGTAGTCTGGTACGGAGAGCAAAGGATATTTATTCACCCGGTCAATCGATTTGAACCAAGCCTTAAAGTCCAGGATTTCGCGCGAGCCGTTGGCGACCATGAACGGGATGGGATGCGAACCGGAATAGACGTAATCCGCCCCCAGGTCGTTCAGTTTCCACTTGTCGGGCAGGGGCAAGTAGAAGTGGCCGATGCTTCGGAGGTCTTCCATCCGCACGTCCGGAACCCGCGAAAAATCCGCAATCACGCGTGGCACGTTGCGGTCACCAAAATTGGCCACCTCGCGGGTCTGGCGCCGGAAATACCGGAAGGGATCAATCGGAGAAAGGGAGGGTCGGAAAACGGGAGCGGGGGGATTGGATGCCGGAAACGGGGATTCGTACGCCATTTTCCGGTCCTCCCTTTCCGATTTCCGTTCTCCGACCTCGGGAATGAATCCGGCCAATGCCGCCCGGTGCGCGTAGCGGTCGATGAGGGCGCGGGCAACGGGGGCTTCCAACTCCGGCTCTTCGGTGAGCGACACGCGCACGGTATCGCCCAAACCATCTTCGAGCAGGGTGCCAATGCCCACTGCCGACTTGATGCGTCCGTCTTCGGCTTCGCCCGCTTCGGTCACGCCCAGGTGCAGGGGATACGGTTTAAGGCCTTCTTCGTCCAGTTTCTGCACCAGCAGGCGGTAGGCTTGTACCATGACCTGCGGGTTGCTGGCCTTCATCGAAATCACGCTCTGGTAGTAACCCAGGTCTTCGCAGATCCGCAGGAACTCGAGGGCGGATTCTACCATGCCCAGCGGGGTATCGCCGTAGCGGCTCAGGATGCGGTCGGAAAGCGAGCCGTGGTTGGTGCCGATGCGCATGGCCGTGCCGTATTCCCGGCAGATCTTCACCAGCGGCGTGAACTTCTGGCGGATGCGTTCCAGTTCGGCTTCGTAGGTGGCATCGCTGTAATCGATGGTCTCGAATCGCTTGCGGTCGGCGTAGTTACCGGGATTGATCCGTACTTTCTCCACCAGTCGGGCGGCCAGTTCGGCGGCGTTGGGCGTGAAGTGGATGTCGGCGATCAACGGCGTGGTGTAGCCCCGGAGGCGAAGTTCCCGGCGGATGTTTTCCAGGTTCTGCGCTTCCTTCACGCTCGGCGCCGTAATGCGGACGTATTCACACCCGGCCTCGATCATCCGGATGGCCTGTGCCACCGATCCCGCCGTGTCCATCGTGTCCACCGTGGTCATGGACTGAACGCGGATGGGATGGTCGGAACCCAGCGGCACGTCGCCGATGGGCACCGAAATGGTTTTGCGGCGGCAGTACCGGGTAAGCGAATCGGCGTAGCGGGTGGCAACGGGAAGCGTTTCGGAAAGGATGGCGCTCATAAGAGTTTATGAGTTTATGAGTTTATGAGTTTATGAGTTTATGAGTTTATGAGTTTATGA
>JACMKY010000385.1 GCA_014379925.1 Cytophagales bacterium
AGCCCAGATCCCCGGCAGAAACCGACGGCGAACTTTTGCGTAACCCGGAGCAACCGACCGGTAGCGCAGACCGCCCGGGAAGGGAATACCGCCAGGCCCTGGCCGCCGAAAAGACGGGCGATTTCCTCCGGGCCGAAGCCTGGTACCGGCGGGCGCTGAAACGCGACCCGCTCAACGAGGCGTTGGTTGTCCACGCGGGTTTGTTTTACCGGGAGAAACGGAAAAACGACGAACAGGCGTACAATTTGCTGGTCGACGCAGTGCAACTCAATCCGTATTCCGTACCAGTGTACCAAGCCTACGTGCGGCAGTGTTTGGCCATGGGCCTGACGGGTTACGCCGAAGCAGGGTTGGAAACGTTGAAAACAATTGCCACCCCCGCCGACTATCAGGCGTTTTTGCCGGAATACCGCGGGAAAGTAGCTTTAATCGAAAAACAGTCGGCCGGGTTCCAGTAAATTGGTTAGCTTAGAAAGCTTTTACTGGCCGCTGATCGCTGGCTACTGATTACTCAATCCTTACCCATGAAAATCATTGAAACCGACCGCATCTCCAAGCGGTACGTAATGGGCAGCGAAATCATCGACGCGCTCCAATCCATCACCATTAATATCGACAAGGGAGAGTACGTCGCTTTCATGGGGCCTTCCGGCTCGGGCAAGTCAACGCTGATGAACATTGTGGGTTGCCTCGACACACCCACCAGCGGTAAGTACGTGCTCAACGGACAGGACGTGAGCCAGATGGACGAGTATGAACTGGCAGAAATCCGCAACCAGGAGATCGGTTTCATTTTCCAGAATTTCAACCTGTTGCCCCGTTCTTCAGCGATCGACAACGTGGCCCTGCCGCTCATCTACGCCGGCTACGGCAAAAGCGACCGCACGCGGATGGCCCAGGAAGCCCTGCGGAGCGTGGGCCTGGGTGACCGTTCCAAGCACCAGCCCAACGAGCTTTCGGGCGGTCAGCGCCAACGGGTGGCCATTGCCCGCGCCCTGGTCAACACGCCCAGTATCCTGCTGGCCGACGAACCGACGGGGGCTTTGGACTCCAAGACGTCGTACGAGATCATGGACTTGTTCGAGGAACTGCACAGCAAGGGCAACACCATTATCATGGTTACCCACGAGGAGGACATCGCCAAGTACGCCCACCGCATCGTGCGCCTGCGCGATGGCCTGGTGGAGTCGGATCAGATTAACACCAACATCCACAAGGCCCGGGCGTTCATGAACGCAACGGCGGAGGAATGAGTCGTCGGCGGGGTTGTCGTGAGCGGGTTGAGGAGAACAGATTCGTGCCTAAACCGCTTTTTCCAATACTTCCGTCCGGTTTCGCTTTTTTATCTTGTCCAGCGTCTCCCGGGGTATCCGACCGCGTTCCTTCAAGGCAGCGATCATCCGGTCCATTTCCTGGGACAATTCTTTTATTCTTTCCTCTCTGGTTTTCATGGCTTGCAGGGCTTGGGAAGAGGGTATGCATACCGAATTTCTCGTAAAAAGGTTTCACTAGGCTGAGCGGTAGCAAAGGAATCGGATACAGCTTCAATCGTCGCGCATTCGAACAAGCGGCCGATTAAATGGAAAATGTTGTAGGGAAGCAAAAAGAATGGGTGGCTCGTCTGGGTTTGAAAAGGTTTACGTGCATTTGATTGATGGATCATCGGCTTGGGTTCCGCTCAAAGCCCGATGGATCAGGGATGACTTGTACGCAATAACGGATGAGAAGGATTTTTCTCCCGATGATCAAACCGTGCTTTTAGAATTTATACCAGGGGATGTAGTAAGAGTGGGTGAAAGAATCATTGGCCGCTCGGGAGAAAAAGTGGAGAATGCGGCCTTGGAACTGGCTTCCTCCGCCAATCCCAACCGGTTGTACTACGATTTTCTCTACAAAGTGGTAGCGGAAAAGATCAAGCCAGGTGGAGAGAACGCTGGCCTGTACACCGCCGCCATTCGACAGGTGAGACAAGACATTCAACTCGGTAAGTTTCATTATCCAGCCGTAATCGCGTTCATTGAAGCGCTCGGGAAATGAAACGAAAAGCGGCAATGGATGGGTTCATAGAACCCGGTTGTAGATGGCTGACAGGCCGAGACTCACGCCGAAATCAGCGATCAGGACGGCATCGGCGGGGTTTTCGTACACCTCATACAGCCAATGGCCTTCGGCGTTCCGGGCGTAGTGTTCCACCCGTCGCTGGTCCTGCCAAACCATCAGGTAGTTCTGGAGTTCGGGCAGCCGGCGGTAGTAGATGAGTTTGTCGCTCCGGTCCTTGGCCGCCGTTGAGTCGGACAACACCTCAATAATCAGGCGGGGACTATTCACAAAGTATTCTTCTTGCTCATCTTCCGGTTCGCACGTAACCATCACATCCGGATAGGTATAGACGTTTTCCCGGTCTACCCGCAGTTTGATGTCTTCTGTGTAGATCTCGCCGCCTTTTTGCAGAACCGCATCCGCCAATTGCCGGTAACAATTGCCGATGATCTTGTTGTGCTTCTTCTTGGAACCGGGCACAGCGATTGCTTCTCCGTAAAAGAATTCGTACCGTGTTTCTTGGTTTGCTTCCCAGGCCAAGTATTCCCCGGCCGTCATCGTCTTGGTTGCGGTTTCCATCGTGGCGGTGATTTGAATCAAAGATACCGAATTTGCGTTTTGACTTTCCCAAATAAAACTAGTTTTGCGGGATTTGTCCAGACCTTTTCCCGATCCCGTATCTTACATGCCCAGAGAACACGCCATTCAATCCGTTCTCATCTGCCCGCGCCTTGGTCAACACGCCCAGCATCCTGCTGGCCGACGAACCGACGGGGGCTTTGGACTCCAAGACGTCGTACGAGATCGTGGACTTGTTCGAGGAACTATACAGCAAGGGCAACACCATCATCGTGGTCACCTACGAGGAGGACATTGCCAAATATGCCCACCGCATCGTGCGCCTGCGCGATGGCCTGGTGGAGTCGGATCAGATCAACAGCAACATCCACAAGGCCCGGGCGTTCATGAAGGCAACGGCGGAGGAGTAGGCGATAGAGGTCGCCCGGTTCCTCGTCTCCGCTGGCGCAAAATCCCGTCAAACAGGGGAAACGGGTTGTGGTGCGCAAAACCCGTTGGTCTTACGCGGTTAGGGGTTTTCCGAGCCGAATTCAAATTTTTCTAAAAACTGCTTTTCTTGAAACACCGCGGTACTTTCGCGGGGAAATTGAATCATTTTCTTCAACACCAAGTAATTTTTCCCATGAAAAAATTCGTTACGCTCATTTGCCTGCTCGCCCTCACTACGTTCGCTAGCGCCCAGGACCGCGCCAATGCCCCGGATCGCGAATTCAAACCTTTCAAGGTGGATGTAAGCCTTGGTTTCGCCGTTCCGGCCGGTTCGGGCAGCAAAGGCGGGGTGCTCTTCGCCCTGGAACCCAAATACGCCGTCAGCGACCAGATCGCCGTTGGTTTGCGTCTGGAAGCGGCCGCCGTAGCCCGGGCGGTGGGAGATGGCGTGTCGGCCGAAGTAAAGGCCATTGTTTCGTACGCACTAACCGGCGATTATTACTTCAGTACCAACAAGTCGAGGCTGTTTGCCGGTTTGGGCGCCGGTCTCTACCAGTTTGCGGCCGCTACGGTAACGGAGCAGGATCAGAACCAGCCGCTGGATGAAAGCCGGATTGACGCCTACAGTAAATTCGGGGTGGTTCCCCGCGTGGGCGCTGAACTGGGTCACTTTCGGGCAGGGTTGGAATATAACCTCGTACCCAAGATGGGAGAAGTCAAGAACAGCTACTTCGCCGTGAAGCTGGGCGTGTTGATTGGGGGTGGAAAGTACAACAAATAAGACAACGCCGTTAAAAGCAGTCCTCAAACCCGAGGTCGTACTTCACGTACGGCCTCTTTTTTTGTCAACGGGATTGGTATTTGCAGCGCAGTTTCGTTTACTTCCCGCACCGGTATCCGACAAATAACCCGGAAAGCCAACCCGTTTTTCCTTCCAACTTCCCCGAATAAAGCTAGCTTTGCGGGATTTGTGCGGACCTTCCCGGGTTCCTTTTTCAAACTTTTCTCATCCATACGTTAAATGCCCAGAGACCACTCTATCCAATCCGTTCTCATCATTGGTTCCGGCCCCATCGTCATCGGGCAGGCTTGCGAATTCGACTACGCCGGCACCCAGGCCGCCCGTTCGCTGCGGGAAGAAGGCATTGAGGTGATCCTCATCAACTCCAACCCGGCCACCATCATGACCGACCCCGTGACGGCCGACCACGTGTACCTGAAACCGTTGGAGAAGAAGTACATCGTCGAAATCCTGAAGAACCACCGGGTAGACGCGGTGCTGCCCACCATGGGCGGGCAAACGGCCCTCAACCTGGCCATGGATTGCGAAAAGGCGGGCATCTGGAAAAAGTACGGGGTACGGATCATCGGGGTGGACATCAAGGCCATCGACACCACCGAGGACCGCGAGAACTTTCGGCTGAAAATGATCGAACTGGGCGTCAACGTGTGCCGGGGCGAAACGGCCCAGTCGTTTTTGCAGGGCAAGGAAATCGCGCAGGACATCGGCTTTCCGCTGGTGATCCGGCCCTCGTATACGCTGGGCGGCACCGGCGGCGGCTTCGTCAACGAGGCCCGGAATTTCGACGCGGCCCTTAACGCGGGCCTGCACGCCTCGCCCATTCATGAAGTGCTCATCGAACAGAGCATCGTGGGCTGGAAGGAATACGAACTGGAACTGCTCCGCGATGCCATCGGCAACATGATCATTGTCTGTTCCATCGAGAACTTCGACCCCATGGGCATCCACACCGGCGACTCCGTTACGGTGGCCCCGGCCATGACCCTGCCCGATACGACTTACCAGGAGATGCGCAACCTGGCCATCCGGATGATGAACGGCATCGGGCAGTTCGCCGGCGGGTGCAACGTGCAGTTCGCCCTCAACCCGGCCGACGACACCATCATTGCCATCGAAATCAATCCCCGCGTGTCGCGCTCGTCGGCGCTGGCCTCCAAGGCGACGGGCTACCCGATTGCCAAGATTGCCGCCAAACTCGCCATCGGCTACCACCTCGA
>JACMKY010000049.1 GCA_014379925.1 Cytophagales bacterium
ACGCCGTGGCGCTGATGCACGACGAGAACGACAACCATCGGTTGGATACGCGCTGGACGGGCATTCCGAAGGAGGGATACGGCGTGTCCAACAACGTCCAGGCTACCTTGAGGCCGCCGCGCTACGCCGATGCCAAATTCCGGCTCGGGAAACCGGGTGTGCAACTGGAAATCAAGGTGAAATACCTTTGATCTTGACCAAGTGCCGCAATTCCTGCAATGGATGGCGGGCGACCTCCTCATCCACGGACCGGCCTTTTTCACCCAGCACGATCCGGAAGGTGGTTCCCTTGCCGGGTTCGGAGTGCTTGACAAAAATCCGGCCCTGGTGGTAGTTTTCGATGATCCGCCTGGCCAGGGTAAGGCCCAGTCCCCAGCCTCGCTTCTTGGTGCTGAACCCCGGTTCGAACACCCGCTTGAGGTGGTTTTTGGCAATCCCCTTTCCCGAGTCGCTGATGTCGATGGCAAGGTAATGGTCAGGAGTCGTGTGCAGCACCACGTTCATTTCCCCGATTCCTCCCATCGCATCCACGGCATTCTTGCAAATGTTCTCGATCACCCACTCGAACAAGTACCGGTTGATCTGCGCCGTGGTGCCTTCCACCAGGCGGTTGTGAATTGTCATTTTTACTTTGGTCGAAATCCGCCGCTGCAAGTATCCCAGAATGCCCTGCACCACTTCGGCCAGGTCTTCGGACTTGAGGGTGGGCACCGAGCCGATGTTGGAGAAGCGCGTGGTGATCATTTCCAGCCGTTGCACATCCTTCTCCAGTTCGGGAATAATGGCGTCGTCATCGAACTTAGGATCGGTTATGAAGTATTCGATCCAGGCCATCAGCGACGAGAGCGGCGTACCCAACTGGTGGGCGGTCTCCTTGGCCAACCCTACCCAGACGCGGTTCTGTTCGGCCTTGCGGGAGTAGCTGAAAGCCAGGTAGGCCAGCGCCACGAACACGAAGATTCCGCTCAGTTGCACGTAAGGGTAATATTTCAGTTGAGCCAGCAGGTAGGAATTGCGGTAGTAGATGTAAGTAGTTTCGCCTTCCGCCCGCAGCACGACGGGGGGGTACTCTTCCTTCATCCTTTTCAACTCCTGACGAAGCAGTTGCTGCCGCTTCACGGGAGTGACACCGTCGGGCAAGTCCACGTTCCGGGAATCGGTGGGCTCCCCGGCCTTGTTGACCAGGATCACCGGAACGGTGGTGTTGGACCGGATAATCTGCGTGAAGAGAAAGTTGATGTTTTCGTCACTGTCGTGGTCAGTCAGGCTCTGCATTGCTTTGGCGTAGAGTTCGATCTGCCGCTTCTCCCGCAACGCCAGCTGGGTTACGATCCGGTTGGTATAGTACACCGAACTGCTGCTGATGAGCAGGGCGATGAGGAAGATAATGATCTTGTACTTCGATTTGTTGTCGTAGATGTCCATGAACCGGACGAAAATCCGTCTATTTAAAATCAATCCAAATAATTTAATTTCGTCTCCGGCATTAACTAATCCAGTTCGCAGGAGTTATTTTTGTGGGTATTGAATCTTTTAAGTAATGCACCAACATTTCAAGGCGATCAGTGTATCCCACAAAACGGCTCCCCTCGCGATAAGGGAGTTAGTTGCATTGAACGAAAAGGCCTGCCGGGAATTGCTGGCGAAAACCAAAGAATTTACCGACGTTCCCGAACTCCTGATCCTTTCCACCTGCAACCGTACCGAAATCTACTACACTTCGTCCGAAGACTACAGTCGGTATTTCATCCAACTGCTGGGGATGCAGACGGGCAGCGCGGGGCGGTTGGAAGAAAGCCACTTTGCCATTTTTAACCATCATTACGACGCGGTAAGGCATTTGTTTGAAGTTTGCCTGGGCTTGCATTCGCAGGTGATTGGCGATACGCAAATTTCCAACCAGGTAAAGCACGCCTACCAGTGGGCCGCTGACCTCGGGCTGGCGGGTCCGTTCCTGCACCGGCTGATGCACACCATTTTCTTCACCAGCAAGCGGGTGGTGCAGGAAACCCGTTTCCGCGACGGGGCAGCCTCTGCTTCCTACGCCGCCGTGGAACTGGTGGAAGAACTGACCGCTGACCTCCCCCAACCGAAGGTGCTGGTGGTGGGACTGGGCGAAATCGGAGCGGATGTTTGCAAGAACCTGGTTGCTGGCAAGTTCTCGGACGTTACACTAACGAACCGAACCGTCGGTAAGGCGCGGGAACTCGCGCACTCCCACCGCGTAAGAGTGGCCGACTTTGCCAACCTGCCGCAGGAGATCCAACGGGCCGACGTGATCATTTCCTCGGTAGCCAAAGCCGATCCGCTCATCACCAGAGCCACGGTGGAAAGCCTGAACCTGTTGTCCTACAAATACTTCATCGACTTGGCCGTGCCCCGCAGCGTGGAAGTTAGCGTGGAAGAAGTGCCGGGTGCGGTGTTGTACAACATTGACCACATCCGCAACCGTGCCACGGAAGCCTTGGAAAAACGCATCGCCGCCATCCCGCAGGTGGAACACATCGTGACCGAAGCCCTGGCGGAGTTTCACGACTGGTCAAAGGAGATGGCGGTTTCGCCGACAATTCACAAACTGAAGAACGCCCTCGAACAAATCCGCCAGGAGGAGCTGGCCCGCCACCTCAAGGGCCTGACGGCCGAGGAATTGGAGCGGATGGACCGGGTTACCAAAAGCATGATGCAGAAAATCATCAAGCTCCCGGTGCTGCAACTCAAAGCCGCCTGCAAGCGGGGCGAAGCCGAAACCCTGATCGACGTGCTCAACGACCTTTTCGACCTGGAAAAACAACCATCCGGTGATAACGCTGTCCACCCGTAAATTCAAGGCGTGTTTTAGTCACTCTCTCTTAGAAAACCCTACCTTCCCAGTTTCCTGATCTCTCCCAGCAGCAGGGTGATGCCGGCTTCCAATTGCCGCTGTCCATCGGTAACTTCTTCTTTCAGTTCGGAAAGTTGCTGGGCTTGGTTTGAGACAATAGTTGCCATCCGGCTTTGTCCTTCAGCCAGTTGATTTTGTCCTCCGGCTAATTGGCTCACCGTATCGGACAGCTGGTCTACCGTGTTGGACAGCTGGTATACCGTGTTGGACAGCTGGCCTACCGTATCGGACAGCTGGTTTTGTCCTTCTACCAGTTGACTTATGGTGCCGATAAGCTGACTTTGTCCCAGTTTTACTTGAGCTACCTCAAGTTTTAGCTGCGCCATCTCGAGTTTTAGCTGCGCTATCTCGACTTCAATGCGGGTAACCTGTTTCTTTAACTCCTTGATGTCCCCGCCCATGGCATCTTGCCGACGAAGCATTTCCGCCATGAGTTCCTCCAATTGACTGATGCGCTCTTCGTTGGTCATAAGCAGTAGTGGGTGCGGGGTCGAAAATCGTACATTACGCAGGATGTGGCTGATTTTTCGGGTAAACTGCGCCGTTGAGAAAAATTTTAACAAAGCATAAATGGTTGACTACTAGAAAGCCCGATCAGGTTGGTCTTCAGGCGGAAACCTTTTCTTTCAACACGCCCAACTCTTTTCCTACTTCGGTAAATGCCCCGATCGCCCGGTCCAGGTGCTCACGTTCGTGCACGGCGGAAACCTGCACCCGGATGCGCGCCTGCCCTTTGGCCAC
>JACMKY010000050.1 GCA_014379925.1 Cytophagales bacterium
CAGAACAATCTGGTAGTTCAGGTTAATCCGTTCTTCACCAAGCGTGCCGTGAATGTTGGAACTTACCCGGAAGCCTTCTCTATCCTCCCGGATAGTCAGTACCTCCAAGGTTTTATCCTGGATACCCTGCCACTTGATGGTCTTTTCCATTGGTTGCGTACGGACTCTGTCTACTTCACTTCCTCGATAATCGACTGGCCGGAAGACCGGTCGCCGCTCGTCCACTGCCAGGTTTCGTGGAGGCGGATGCGCCCGTCGGGCAAGCGCTCCGGTACGGAAAGGCACTGCCCGGTCATCAGTTCACCGTGAACGTTCAGGTGCTGGTAGCGCATGTCCAGGCGACCCGCCTCGTCCACTTTGGCCAGCAGGTTTCCGTAAACGACGCGGCCCCCTTCGTAAGTAGCCCAAACCAGCCCACCGGCCTGGCGGTAGTGAAAGGTGGTTTCGGCATCTACTTCGCCGTTCCCGGTATTGTTCACCGAGCGAAAGGTGCGGTTGTGGTAATTGAACGACACGAAATTCAATGAACAGTAAACAATGAATAACAGCGACTCACCGCATTAATTTTTCAAAAATGAATTCAGCAACCCTCGGAAATTTGCCGAACCGGTTTCGCGGTCAAACGGTCAGTTTCAGCGAGAAATGGTGGCTGGAAATCCGGAATCCCTTGTTGAGGTACAGCCGGTGGGCGTCGTAGCGGTGGTGGCCCGAATCGAGGTGTACCTGTGCGCAGCCCCGCGTGCGGGCCAGCGCGATGAGGTGGTCCAGCAGCCGGCCGGCGTAGCCTTGGCCCCGGTGTTCGGGCAGGGTGGACAGGTCGTCGATGTAGAGCGATGGTCCCCCGAATAAGTGTTCGGTGAAACGAAAGCCCGCCACCGAAGGAACTACCCGGTCCGCCTCGACGAAAACCAGCTGGTAGCCCCCGCCCTGCATCCGCTTGATTGTTTCCACCCATTCGCCCTCCACCAGGTGCGGGCGCAGGGCGGACAACGCCGGCCAGCACTTCAACGCGTCGGTTTCGGATTGGGCAGTTCGGATGGTCACGGAGTGGGGGGTTTAGGGGGGGTTTAGAGGTTACAGGTTACAGGTTGCAGGTTACAGGTTGCAGGTTGCCGGGCTGCCTTCGCAGCGCTACTTCGTAGGGTTGGAGGTTACCGGTTACAAAGCGGGGACGGAATGTTTTTGCTTACTGCCTGCTTCTTTCCTTGCCCACTGCCCACTGCCCACTGCCTACTTTTGGTATCCTTTCCGTTCGCAGACTTTCCGCATTTCTTCGCGCAGGGCCGGGTCGCCCGCTTCGTGGCGGTGGCCCAATTCGTCAAGGATGTTGCGGTAGTTGGCTTCGTCGCGGTTTTGGCTGAGTTTGAAACTCGCTTCCATCCGTCCGATTGCCACTTCCAGGCCCACCAGCGCCCGCATTTCGTTTTGCAGGAACTTCTCCGGCAGCCCTTCCACGGAATAGCCCGGATTGCGTTCCCCTTCCCGGGCGTCCACCTGCCGTTTGAGGATGGCGTAGACTTCGGCCGGGTCTTCAATCGGCCGGGGCTTGCCGTACACGTGCACGGCCAGGTAATTCATCGTCGGCACGTTGACGTGGTCGTACCAGCGGGGCGAAATATAACCGTGCGGCCCCGAAAAGATCACCAATACCTCCCGCGTCGGGTCCAGGCTTTTCCACTGCGGATTGGCCCGCGCCAGGTGGGTTTGCAGCGCGTAGTTTTCGCCGCCCTGGTGCACCAGCTCGAAGGGGAGGTGCGTGGCTTGCGGCAAATCACCGACGCTGTTGACCAGGATGCCGAAGCGGTGCTCCCGGATAAACGTCCGGATGGTTTCCGGATCCGTTTCCTTGAAAATGGCAGGAATGTACACGGTCAATAATCAATTAGCAGTGATCAATTATTCCACGGCGTAATAGCCGGGACGGAAGGTGCCGTTGTCGGCGATGACAATTGGCGTGACGGATGAACCGTAACGGAAGTAGTTGTTGACCCAAAGGAACTTGCCGGTCGCGGCCTCCAGCGACAACAGACCTACCCGGTCATCCGTACTACCGCCGCCCTTGAAGGTCTGCCCGTGAAAATACAGCCTTCCGTTGGCGTAGACCGGGGAGGTATCCATGCTCACGTCGTCATTGGCCCAAATGAGCTGGCCGGTCGCGATGTCGGCCAGGAAGGGGCGGCCATTCCAGGAAGAAGAAACGCCCCGTTCGTGGACGCCGAAAACGAAGTTGCCCACCACCAACGGGGCATACCGGCCGACGTAGTCCGTACCGGCGTCGATTTCCCAGATCTTGCGTCCGGTCGGCAGGTCCAGGCAAACCAGGCGCCCGTCGATGATGCCCACGGCTCCGTGCACCAATACCCGGTCACCGGCTACCACGGGTGAGCCCACTCCCCGACCCGAGTTGGAATATTGCAGGGCAACCTCCCAAAGGACATTGCCCGCGTTGATGTCGAGGGCGTACAGGTTGTTGGCCGGCACCAGCAGGGTGTTGCCCGCTAACCGGATCGCCCCCGACACCCACTTGTCCTTGGGCAAGGCTTTTCGCCAGATCAACTTGCCGGTTGCCCGGTTGAGCACGTACACGTAATTGCGTTCTCCCTCGTAGAAAACGGTTTGGGTAGAGCCAATGATGATTTTGTCCGCCGTAACGGTAATTTGACTGGTCGGAAAGTACCCGTCCGTCCTACCCGTAGGATCCAGCGGGTAGGCCCAGAGGGGCTTGCCCGTCGCGATATCGGCCGCTACCAGCACCCCGGCGTACCCGACTGCGTAACACACGCCCTCTTTGACGACTGCTTTTTGGTTGGAGGTGGTCGTTAAATCGTACTCAATCAGGGGAATATCCCACAATAATTTTTTGCTTTGCAGATCAATGGCGTTGACCGAATTGTCTTCGGCTCCCGCGTACATCACCCCGTTCAGGTAGTCGATGCTGGCTACGTCGGCGTATTTTTCGAAGGAAAAGATTGTTTCGTGCTTCCCGGTAGCGGGATCGACGCGGGTGATTTCTTCATCCTTGGAGGTAAGAATGAAACGGTTCAACGCCGGATTGCCGGCCAGCTGCTGCGGTACCGCCGGGGCGGGGTTATTGGGCGCGTTCGGGCCGGCGGGGGCGGGTTCGTCTTTCTTGCCGCAACTTTGCAGCAGGGAAACCAGCAGCACCAGGCGGAGGGCAATGGAGGCAAGGTTGGATTTCATAGGTTGAAGGGTTAGATAATTTACCTTTTATCACTTGCAAAAGTGTCGTAATTTTTCTGCATTTGGTGGATGTGGTCGGGAACGTGGCTTTCGTACGTCGCCAGCCATTGTTCCAGCGTGGTGGTTCCGTTGGCGGCGTGTTCGTAGGTATGGGCCCACACCGACCCGGGCTGGTCTTTGATGAGTTGATAGGTCGTATGCCGTAGCCAACGAAACAGTTCGAGGTACTCCTCCGTGCTTTGCCGGTGGTAATCCAGCCGGGTGGCCCACGCATCCTGGTCGTAGCCCAGCACGGTGCTGCCCGGTTCGGCCAATCCCCGCCGGATCCGGATGTAGGAATTGGCTTCGCTGTCGGCGAGGTGGACGATGATCTCGTGGATGCTCCAGCGGTCGGGCGCGGGCTTGTACTGCCACATCGCGCGCGGAAACTGCCGCAGGGCTTCGGTCAGCAGGTGGTAGGCGTTGCCGTAGGATTCAATCGTGCGGCTTCTTTCTTCCGGGGACATTGGGTTGCAGGTTACAGGTTACAAGTTGCAGGTTACAAGTTACCAGGCTGCCTTCGCAGCGCTACTTCGTAGGGTTGCAAGTTGTTAGTTTCGAGCACGTCAGCGGAATGTCGCCCAGCGGAAATAATCTATCTCTCTCGCTTACTTGACTACAGATTCCAGACGTCAGTGGGTAATGCTTTGCACGACTTACGTCGTTGTGACGCAAAGACGCTGCTTATGATTTATGGCTTACAACTTAAACTATCTGGCTACTAACTGTTTTTCAACACCTTGCGGCGGGCCGTGGCCAGGCTGCGGTTGACGATCCACACGCCCGTCAGGATGAGCGCCATTGCCGTCCACACCGCCGGGGTGAGTTTTTCGTCCAGCCATAGCCAACCCAGCAACACCGCCACCACCGGGTTGACGTACGCGTAGAGCGACACTACCGTGGCACTGAGCTGCGTCAGCGCGTAGACGTAGGCCCCGTAGGCCAGGATCGAACCGAACAAAATCAGGTAAATCAACGACCACCAGGCCGCCGGGGTAACCGTTTCCGGCCGCAGGGGCTGCTCGAAAACCACGGCCAGCACGTCCACGGTCAGCCCGGCCAGCAGGATTTGCAGGCCCGCCGCCAGCAAGGGAGGCAGGGCGTTGGGGTGTTGTTTGATGTAAACCGTGCCGCCGGCCCAGCCCGCGTTGGCGATCAGGATGCCAACGATACCGCCCAGGTAAGCCGGGTTGGCCAGGTCATCGAGCGTGTCGTAGAAGATGAACAGCAAACCCGACAAACCCACCAGCAAACCCACCAGCGCCTGGGAATTCAGCCCCTCCGTTTGGCGGGTGAGGCCATTGAAGCCGATGATCCAGAAGGGCACCAGCGAGCAGAGCAGCGCCGTCAATCCGCTGGGCACGTGCACTTCGGCCCAACTGATGAACCCGTTTCCCACCACAATCATCAGCATCCCGGCCAGGAAAAGGCTTTTGAGCTGGCTAAGCGTTGGCAGCGGGTGCCCCTTGACGACGAAGAAGCCGACGATGAGCAGTCCCGCCAGCGTTTGCCGGATGCCGACCAACCACAGCGGCGGAATCGTTTGCACCCCCACGCGAATGGCCACGTAGGTGGTTCCCCAGAAGAAACATACGCAAGCCAACGCCAGGTACGCTTTAAACAAGTTTTTATTCACGGGCGCGCGGGGCGAAAAGGGGTTCGTTTAACGGCGTCAATACCTCCTCGGTCCGGACAATGCGGGCGAATTCGCCGTGCAGGCTGGCCAGGTGGATGGCGTGAACCCGGGCGGCGGGATGCGTTTCGCCGTCCGGTCCCGTCCGGTCAAAGGTAGCCGTGCCGTCTTCCACTACGAAGACTTCGAATCCCAGGTTGCCCGCCATCCGGGCCGTCGTCGTCACGCAGTGATCGGTGACCAGGCCCGTCATTACCAGTTGCCGGATACCGGCCGATCTCAGTTGCTGTTCCAGGTCGGTGCCGATGAAGGCGCTGTTGACGGACTTGGTGATTACGCTTTCGTTCGCCATCGGCTTCACCACCTCCTTGATTTCGTTGCCCGGCTTACCCGGATACAGGGGAGAGTTCGGGTTGACGGAGTCGTGCCGAACGTGAAAGACGGGCAGGCCCAGGGCCCGCCACCGATCCAGCAGTCGCCCGATGTTGGCTTCGGCCCCCGGATTGTTGCGGTTGCCGCCCCAGTAGGCGAGCTGGTCTAGCCCCTGCTGCACGTCAATGATCAGCAGAGCGGGACGTTCGGATGGGTAGTTCATGGGTAATGGGTTACAGGTTGCAGGTTGCAGGTTACAGGTTGCAGGTTACAGGTTACAGGTTACAGGTTGCAGGTTGGTAGGTAGCGGGCAGTCATCGCAACGCCGCATTATTGTCGGGTAAGTGATTTCCGGCGATACCCCCGTCATCGGAGGGCGTCGGCGTCGTTGAGGTAATAACAGTATTCGTAGTGCGTCATCCCAATGTGCGGGTAATACGGGATGGCGGCCGGGGCAGCCAGTAAAATGAGTTTTGCCTGGGGAGCTGCCCATTTGGTCCGTCGAATCAATTCCTTGCCAATTCCCCGTTTTTGGTAGTCCAGTCGCACGGCCAAATCGGAGAGGTAGGTGGCAAAGGAGAAGTCGGACAAGGAGCGGGCCACCCCGACCAACGTAGCCCCGTGCCTGGCCGTTACGATCAGGCTGGCGTGGGCCACCATCCGAGCCAAGCGCTCGTCGTCGTCCACCGGTCTTCTCTCGCCCAAGGTAGATGCGATCAGCAACTCCCGGAACTCGGCCAGAGCCAGGTTACTCTCCGTACGATACGTTATTTGGTCTTCCATGCGGACAACTGCGAAAATCTTTCCACAAAATTATACCTTTACGGGACTAGCTACCTCATCCACTTTATACATGGGAAGTAGTCCGGTTACCCTGCCCTTTCCTTCGTTGATTCCCGTGGACAAATCCTCGGGGGTGCCCGTTTATCTACAGATTGCCAACGGGCTGATTCAACAGATCCGGCGGGGCATTCTCCAACCCGCCGCTAAGCTGCCCGGTACGCGGGCGATGGCCGAGGCCTTGGGGGTGCACCGCAAAACTGCGGTGGCGGCCTTCGAAGAGTTGCACGCCCAAGGCTGGATCGAGTCACTTCCTTCCAAGGGAACCTTCGTGAGCCGGGTGATGCCCGAAGCAAGTCCCCAGAAGCTGGATCAACCGGCTACCACGCAACACCCCGCCCAGACGGGTTTTGCGTTGCGCGGCAATGCGCATACCAGTCAACCTTTGGTACTCTACAATGGGATGTTGGGTTTCAACGACGGCTTTCCCGACGAGCGGCTGGCACCGATGGAAGAAATCGCCCGCACCTACCGGGCCATCGTCAAACGCAGTTCAGCCCGCGCCTACCTCTCCTACGTGGATACCCAGGGCAATCCGCACCTGCGGAGCGAACTGTCGGCTCACCTCAACCTGACGCGGGGATTGCACACCAGTCCCGACAACCTCCTCCTCACGCGGGGCAGCCAGATGGGCATCTACCTGACCGCTCAGGTACTGATCGCTCCCGGCGATCGCGTGGTGGTGGGCGACACCAATTACTTTACGGCGGACATGACCTTTCGCCACGCGGGAGCAAACCTGGTACGCGTGCCGGTGGATGATTGGGGTCTGAGTGTGAACCACGTGCGGGAGGTGTGCCAGCGGCAGCGCATCCGGGCGGTGTTTGTCACCTCGCACCACCACCATCCCACCACCGTCACGCTGTGCGCCGAACGCCGCATCCGCTTGCTTTCCCTGGCCGAGGAGTACGGCTTTGCCATCGTGGAGGACGATTACGACTACGATTTCCACTACAACAGCAGCCCGATCCTGCCCTTGCTGAGCGCCGACACCAAAGGGATGGTGATTTACATCGGCTCCTTGTCGAAGGCCATCGCGCCGGCCGTTCGGCTGGGCTACGTGGTGGCGCCGCCCAACCTCATCCGCGAGGCGGCCCAACTGCGGCGCATCATCGACCGGCAAGGCGACGCGGTGATGGAGCAGGCCATCGCCGAACTGATGCACGAGGGAGCCATCAAGCGGCACCTGAAGAAAGCCCTCAGAACCTACCACCAGCGGCGCGACTTCTTCTGCGAACGGTTGCGGGAAAAACTAGGAAACGAAATCGACTTCAAAACGCCCGACGGAGGCATGGCCATCTGGGCCAAATTCGACCCACGCATCGACCTGGTCAAACTGTCGGAAAAAGCGTTGCAGCAAAAACTCCACCTGTCCAACGGCCTGCGCTACAACCCCGAAGGCCAGCGCCTCAACGCCACCCGGATGGGCTTCGCTTCCCTCACCCTCCCCGAAATCGAGCAATCGATTGACCGGTTGAAAAAAATAATGATGAATTAGAAATTGCGAATCGAAATTAAAAAGTCAAATCAGAGAACGTAATTCGTAATTCGTAATTCGTAATTCATAATTCATTTCCTTGCAGTTTAGTCAGGTGCACGAAATCGCGCACGGCCAGTTGCTCGGCGCGTTTGTCGAGCAGCGGATCCTGGCTGATGGCCTCGTTGAGTCCCAACGGCTTGAGGGAGTTGCGGAGGGTTTTGCGGCGGTTGTTGAAGCCCTGTTTGACGAGGCGGAAGAACAGCTGTTCGTCGCAGTCCAGTTGCGATACCCGGTTGCGGCGCAGCCGGATCACGCCCGACTGCACCCGGGGCGGCGGCTCGAACACGCCGGGCGGCACGGTGAACGCGTAATCGATGTCGTAGTAGGCTTGCAGGAAAACGCTCAGGATGCCGTAGTCCCGGTTGCCGGGCGGCGAGGCGATGCGCTGGGCCACTTCTTTTTGCAGCATGCAGACTACCTCCGGAATGCGGTCCTTGTTTTCGAGCACCTTGAACAGAATCTGGGAGGAAATGTTGTAGGGAAAATTGCCGATGACGGCAAACGGTTCGGCAAACAGCCGATCCAGCACCAGCCGCAGGAAATCCCCCTGGATGATGAAAGCATCCAGGGGGGGGTATTTTTTGCGCAGATACGCCACCGATTCCGCGTCAATATCGATCAGCCACGTTTGGTAAGCGGTTTGCTGGAGCAGAAAATCGGTCAGCACGCCCATGCCCGGCCCGATTTCCAGCACTTTGGTATAGCCCTGGTGCAAGGACAACAGGCTCACGATGTCGGCGGCGATGGTGGTATCCCGGAGAAAGTGCTGCCCCAGGTGCTTCTTCGGTCGGACCTTTTGCATACGTTGAATTATCAATTACCGATTATTTATAGTCAATGGTCGATGGCCCATTATGAACGGGGTTAAGCAGGCTGGAGGTTGAGTCAAAGAAGATTCCGTACGCTTTTGGCGGGGAGAGTCACCCCGTGGTGAGCAGCGCGGGCGGGAAGCGACCCCAATGTCACTTCAGGGACCGACGCCTGATGTTGTCAACCCATCATTGTTTATTATTCATTGATAATTGATCATTGCCTACCTTTGCGCCCGGAAAAATCAACGTCTCTTCTGCTTCCTTCCAATGGAATTAAAGAAAGTAGCCCTCCACGACTTGCACCATAAGCTAGGTGCGAAGATGGTGCCTTTTGCCGGATTCAACATGCCCGTGCGCTACAGTTCCGACATTGAAGAGCACCTGGCCGTGCGCAATGGCGTGGGCGTATTCGACGTCTCGCACATGGGTGAATTCATCCTGAAAGGCCCCCAAGCCCTGGACCTCATCCAGCGCGTCACCTCCAACGACGCCGCCAAGCTCTACGACGGCAAGGTGCAATACGCCTACCTGCCCAACGAACAAGGCGGCGTGGTGGACGATTTACTGGTCTACCGGATCAACGCGGAGGAATACATGCTCGTGGTGAACGCTTCCAACATCGAAAAGGACTACCACTGGATTGCCGCGCGGAACCCGGAGGGGGTGGCGATGCACGATATTTCCGACCAGACTTCCCTTTTTGCCGTGCAAGGCCCCCTGGCAGTTGAGGCATTGCAGCCGCTCACGGCGACGAAACTGGCTGGCATGGAATACTACACGTTCGTGAAGACTGAATTTGCCGGGGTGAAAGACGTTATTGTTTCGGCCACGGGCTACACGGGCGCGGGCGGCTTCGAAATCTACCTGCCTAACGAACACGCCGAAACGGTGTGGAACCGGATTTTCGAAGCCGGGGCCCCCTACCGCATCAAGCCCATCGGACTGGGCGCGCGCGACACGCTGCGGCTGGAAATGGGGTATCACCTTTACGGCAACGACCTTGACGACACCACCTCGCCCCTGGAAGCCGGGCTGGGCTGGGTGACCAAGTTCACCAAGTCATTCACGCACTCCGAACACCACCGAAAGCACAAGGAAACCGGTCTGCAACGCAAGCTGGTCGCTTTTGCCATGGTGGACCGGGGCATTCCGCGCGGCCACTACGCAATCCTCAACGAAGCGGGAGAACCCATCGGCGTGGTCACGTCCGGCACGCAGTCGCCCTCATTGGGCAAAGGCATCGGAATGGGCTACGTCAAGGCGGCCTACACCACGCCCGGCACCGAAATCTTCATCAACATCCGCGACAAGCCCGTCAGAGCCGAAGTAGTGAAACTGCCGTTTTTGAAGGGTTAGAGGAGTTGGTTTCGAATCCTAATTTTTAACGTAGCTACCTAACCATCCGATAAAAACAAACGAATTGGCACTTCTCCGCAACCTTCAGCCCCACCAACCGGCAACCCTACGAAGTAGCGCTGCGAAGGCAGCCCGGTAACTTGCAACCTCTAACTTGCAACCTGCAACCTACCAACCTTCCCCGATGCGAAACATTGACGTTTGTCCCACGCCTGAGTTGCTGCACCTGTATAACTTACAAAATACCGTAGTTGTCGTGGTGGACATTCTGCGGGCTACCTCCTGCATAACCGTTGCGCTGGCGCACGGGGTGGCGCGCCTCATTCCGGTGGCCACGCTGGAGGAATGCCGGAAGTTGCAGGAAGCGGGCTACCTGGCCGCCGCCGAACGCGACGCAAAAAAAGCCGAAGGGTTCGACCTCGACAATTCGCCCTTCAGTTACATGGATCCGGGGCTGGAGGGCAAAACGATTGCCATCACCACCACCAACGGCACCCTGGCCATTACCCAGTCCCGGGAAGCCGTGAAGGTGATCATCGGCTCCTTCCTCAATTTGTCGGCGGTAACCAACCATTTGCTGGAGCAATCCTACGACGTGCTGGTGGTGTGCGCGGGCTGGAAGGGAAAAGTCAATCTGGAAGATACCTTGTTTGCCGGTGCCGTGGTGGAAGCCCTGCAACACGATTTTTCCATCAACCAGGACACCGCCCTGATCGCCAAAATCCTCTATCAGGTGGGCAAGAAGGATTTGGTGGCTTTCCTGGCTACTTCTTCGCACGTGGGTCGTCTCCACCGCATGGGCATTCACCAGGACGTCAACTTCTGCCTCCAGAAAGACAAGTTCGACGTGATCCCCGTGCTGCGCGGCCACGCCTTAGTAAAGCTGTAGGAAAGGGTTGCGGGGACAGAAAATTTTGGTATCTTGCGGTCAATTTTTACTTATCCTTCCCAAACGCGCTCCTACGCTCTGGTTGTCAGGGGCGGAGTGTGGGTCTATGTCGCCGTGATCTTTTCAATTAATCCCGAAGTGACCAAGCAAGCGAAGTCCGGAATCCATTGTTTTTCGTACGCCTTACTAATTGGAATGAACACCGTTGGCTTTCGTGTCACTACTATCCATGCAGCTACCAAACGACTTCCCCTTGAAAAATACCGGTAATAAGGCCCCGCTTTTTTCCATCATCACCGTTGCCTACAACGATGCTGTTAACCTGGAAAAAACCATTCAGAACGTGCTCAGTCAAACCTGCGGGGATTTTGAATACGTAATCGTGGACGGGGGTTCGAAAGACGGGTCGGTTGACGTGATCAAAAAGTACGAGGACCGGATTGATCTTTGGGTCAGTGAAAAGGACAAGGGAATTTGTGACGCCATGAACAAAGGGGTTTTGCTCGCCAAGGGGGAATACATCAACTTCATGAACGCGGGCGACTCGTTTTACGACGCCCGCGTTCTGGACAACGTCCGCGAGGCGCTCCTGGCCGAAAAGGTGGATATTTTATACGGGAAGGTGATGAAGCAAAGCAGCGAAAAAAGCGAGCTGCACTACGAGAGCGGCGGGGAGATGTCGCCGCAATCTTTCTTCATGTCCATTCCCATCTGTCACCAGGCGGCCTTCGCCAAACGGTCCCTGTTTTCGACGCTGGGCTTGTTCGACGAAAAGTTTCCGGTTGCCTTTGATTACGCCTGGTTCGCCCGCTACTACCACGCCACCCAGTCCTTCAAAAAGTTCCGGTTCATCGATAAAATCATTGCCAACTACCTGGATGGCGGCAACAGCTTCATCAAGAAAAACCAAACGGATCGGGAACGGCTGGCCATTGCCAAGAAATATTTCAGCCGCTACTACCTGATGCTGAACTACCTGAAATTTCCGTTGGAGTCGCTCAAGACCCTGGTGCTGCCCTGGATGGTGAAGCACGAACTCCTGGACCGCTACCGTGAGATCCGGTACAAATCCAAGGTAAAGACCTGACGGCCGAAGGGGAGCGCACGTCGAATGTCCCATTTCTTCGACGTGCCCCCATCGCCTCCTTTCGTTCCCGTCGCCACTCCGGGACCAGCCGCCGCCAACCGGCGTAACGCGGGACTATCCCCGCCGGTCTATTTTTTTCGGGTCCCTCGTAAAAGCGTATCCAACCGGTTTTCTTTGCTGAATACTGACTAGTGGTGTAAGACCGTCTTCCCCCGCCGCCTGCGATCCGAACGGGCTAGGTTGCGGCACTGATCCCAACTCGCCGGTGCCTCGGAACCGGTGAAGATTTCCCTTCCAACCATGAAAAAAGTGCTCTTTATCGACCGCGACGGTACCGTCATTGCGGAGCCGAAGCCGGATTGCCAGGTGGATTCGTTCGAAAAGCTGGTATTCATGCCCCGGGCCCTTTCCAACCTCCGCAAGATTGCTGAGGAGTTGGATTACGAGCTGGTGATGGTGACCAACCAGGACGGCCTGGGAACCACTTCGTTTCCCGAGGAAGCCTTCTGGCCGGTTCACCGGCGGATGATCCTGACCCTGGCCGGGGAGAACGTGCATTTCGCCCACGTCCACATCGACCGCAGCTTCGAACACGAAGACGCCCCGACCCGCAAGCCGCGCACGGGCATGTTGACCGACTACTTCAACGGGACGTACGACCTGGCGAACTCATTCGTCATCGGCGACCGCCTCACGGACGCCCAGCTGGCTCTCAACCTGGGCGCGAAGGCGATCCTGCTGGCCGACCCCGCGCCGCCCTTGCCCAGCCAACTGGCCGACACGGTGTCGCTGCGCACGGCGGACTGGGACGAGGTGTACCAGTTCCTGCGCCTGCCCGCCCGCCGGGCGGAAGTACACCGCCTCACCAACGAAACCCAGATCCACGTGTTGCTGGACCTGGACGGGACGGGCAAGTCCGACGTCCGTACGGGGCTGGGCTTTTTCGACCATATGCTCGATCAGTTGGCCAAGCATTCGGGCAGCGACCTGACCCTCCGCGTACGGGGCGACCTGCACATCGACGAGCACCACACCATCGAAGACACGGCCCTGGCCCTGGGCGAAGCCTACCAAAAAGCCTTGGGCGACAAGCGGGGCATCGGCCGCTACGGGTTTCTGCTGCCGATGGACGACGCGCTGGCCCAAGCCGCAATCGACTTTTCGGGACGGAACTGGCTGGTATGGGAAACGGAATTCAAGCGGGAAAAAATCGGGGAAATGCCCACGGAGATGTTTTACCACTTTTTCAAATCGTTTACCGACGCGGCCAAGTGCAACCTGAACGTGAAAGCAGAGGGGCAAAACGAGCACCACAAGATCGAAGCCATCTTCAAGGCCGTTGCCAAATCCATCCGGATGGCGGTGGCGCGCGACACCGGACACCTCCAGAACTTGCCCACCACCAAGGGGGTTTTGTGAGGGAGGGGGAAGCGACGCAGGGAGCAGTTGTAATTTGACCACTGAAAGCTGACGGGCGCCGCTGACGGTTCAAATATTCCACCAGTAGGTTAGCTTCAACACCAGCGCCCGGTTGCGGACCGCGAAG
This sequence comes from Cytophagales bacterium, assembly GCA_014379925.1. Taxonomy (GTDB): domain Bacteria; phylum Bacteroidota; class Bacteroidia; order Cytophagales; family ES-bin-26; genus ES-bin-26. The sequence continues at coordinate 13,316 of JACMKY010000050.1, forward strand.
GGAGCGGGAAAGTAATTATCCGTGTAGACGATAAACAGGTCGGAAGCCGGTTGGTAACGCCACTGCAAACGGGTATTGAGGTTAATGTTCTTCTGTTGCTCGTTGTATTGCGCGAAAGCGGTGAAAAACAGGGCATTGGTCATCGTCACGTCCAGACGGGGACCGACCAGCCAGAACGTTTGCCCCCCCCACGGCTCGGGCAAGCGGAGGTGCGTGTAACTCGAACTGACGGCCAGGCTCACGTAGGGCTGGAAACGGTAGCCCAGTTCACCCGTCAGGTTCAGGCGCGTACCGTCCGCGTAGTAACCGCCGTGGCGCGTCGAAAACGAATACGTGAACAGGCTTTGCGGTTTGGAGACAAAATCGGTTCCCCAGGCGTTCCAACGGTGTTCGGTGCCGCGCGCCAGGGTATCGCCGGCGGCGTTGGTCGGATCGAAGGGTTGCAGCAGCCGGACGTAGTCGCGCGCGGTCCAGGCCGTCAACGAGCTGCGGCTGCGGAAGGTAAAGCCGTAGCCCAGGTAGGTTTCGTGGTCGGTCCGCCGGAAAGATTCGTCGAAGAAGTAGGCCGCGTTAACCAGCGGGCCGTGGCTCAATACCGGTCCGCCCTTCGGAAACAACAGGTAGCCTACCTGCGGATTCACCCGGACGTATCCCCGGCGCGGCACGTAGCCCACCTCGGCATTGTAGTCGCGGCCCACGTACTGGTGCTGCCAAATCAGGTTCCACTGTCGGCTGGCGTACTGCAGGTTGGCGGCGTGGGTGACGTCCCTGCCCGCCTTGCCGGGACTGAACGATTTCAGCAGCAGCACCTTGCCCGTCCAGAGGTTGTTCGACGAAGCCAGGTTATATTCCAGTCCCGCGTTCCGGTTGTAGCGGGAATAAACCGGTTGTTTGGGGTCCGCCCCCGGCTGGTGGTTGAGCGATTCCTTGTCGATGAAGATCGCGCCGATGTTCGAGCGGGCGAAGACGCGTCGTTGCAGGGCTACCACGGTGAAGTTCTGGGCCGGGTGTTGCCACGCCGGCAGCGCAGACCCCGCGGGATTGGGTTGGCTCTCCTTGCCCGTCTGCATATTCATCACCCCGATCCGCCAGTTCTTATCCAGCTTGCCGCTCAACCGCGCCCCGAAGCGGATGGGTACGCCCAGGCCGATCCGGCGGGAGAAAAAAGGCCGGATGGTTGGGTAACCGAAGTTCGAGAACAGGTCGCCGTTTTCCAGGAAGTACTGCCGCCGTTCGGGGAAGAACAGCTCGAAGCGATCGAGATTGGTTACCTGCCGGTCCACTTCCACCTGCGAAAAGTCGGGGTTAACCGTCAGGTCCAGGTTCAACGACGAGGTAATGGCTACCTTGGCGTCCACCCCCCCGTCCCACCGGGATGCCACGGGAGTGGCGTTGGCGTAACTGCGCGTGAGGCCACCCAGCGCGTAGGGAATGACGGACACGTTTGGGCCGGCCGTCGGCGGGGGACGGTCCCAGACGAGCGTGCCGCTGTAGGCCAGTGAGGCGGTCGGGAATTGGCGGGGTACCGGGGCCCAACTGGACTTCTCGGTGGTTTTCAGGTCCAGGCGGCTGAAATTGATGCCCCACTGCACGATGCCTTTTTTGTAGCGGAGCGTCTTAAAGGGAATCGCCGCTTCCAGGATCCACTGATCGGCGTAGTTTTTCACCACCGACGTCCATTTGTTGTCCCAACTCAGGTCTACCTTGCTTCCCTCGTACATCAGGCCGTCCCACTGGGCACCGACGGCGTTGGCCCCGAAGGAGAAGCCGTTGGTCTGGTCGTCGAACGGGTCCATGAACAGCAGGAAGTTGTCGTTTTTGCTGAACGAAAAATCCCGCCGGAGCGATTCGACCATGTACGGACCCGGCAGGGCGTGGTAGCAGCGGGCCAAGAAATAGAGGTTCTGGTCATCGTAAGCCATCCGGACCTCCGTCCGCACCCGGGCGGCACCCGTATCCATCGGCAGAACCATCCGGAAGTCCGTCGCCGGGGCGGCCTCCTGCCAGGCCCGCTCGTCGGCAACCCCGTCGATCCTGATCGTCGAAGTGGCCTGGCGGATGGGCAATTGATAAAACGCGTTCTTTTTCTGGGCAGCCAGCGGCAGGCTGGTTAGGCAAAGCAGGAACCAGGGGAAAAGAATCCCCGGGGTAGTCGTTGGTTTCATCGGAAGAGGGAATGCCGACAAAAGATAGGGGTATTTTTGGTATGGCTTCGGAAAAACAACGTTTCTCTCCGGAGAGGTCACTGGAAATGGGCTTTTCACCCCACAGCGGTCGGCTACCATCAGCAGTTTCTTTTTTATGGAATAATACAAATGCTAGTACCCATAAAATGTCCGATTCATCGGATGGCTTGGAGGCATCTGATGGGTAATCTCCCAAAATTCAGCGAATGATCAACTCAAAAGCGCCCTTTCTCCTTCCCTAACTTCCAAAAGAGAAAGTGCTGGGCTACCATTCGGACACCTTTCAAGGCCCTGCTTTTCGACCCACTCACCGAGATGTAGCAAAAGTAACGGGCTGAATTTGAATCTTTCTCTTTTTCAATCACCCGCTCAAGCCTTCGTGATGGCCCCCTGCCCGCCTATCCACGTAGGGCGGACATCTTGTTCGCCCAAAGGCAACTTTTAAACCCGACAACCGGGATAGGCGAACAA
>JACMKY010000051.1 GCA_014379925.1 Cytophagales bacterium
AATTTAAACGAGGATGGACGTTTAAGAATGAGATAGCGTATTTTAACGAATTAAATTTAGAAGAGCTCAACAGCCCGATATTTGATAACAGCTATGATCAATGGCTTCTTTTTGATATACCAACTGAATTTGAATCAATGCGTATTTACGTAAACTATGGCGGGTTTACATTATCGGAAGGAGAAAAAGCGCTTGAATTTCAACAAAACTTAAGAGACAAGTTTTGGAGAGAAATTGAAAACATCAAACCATCTAACTTTATCCTGTGTGGAGATAATTTCATTTACGGAACAAAGAATAAAGAAGAAGTTTTTGAGATGAAAAACAAATGGTGTTAGCATCGAATAAAACCGCCGGCGGCTCACTAAACGCACAGAACTCCCCCAGTTTAAGCGTCCACGCTTGAACCAAATATTTCAGCCACCCGCCTATTATCCAATATTTAATCCACTTCCGTGCTTATATCCAAACTTATGTCCAAAATTCCTACCAACCCGATCGGCGTATTTCTCATCCTGATTGCTTGCCAACTGCTTCCTCACCTTGCCGAAGCCCAGAACGCCTACTTCTTTCCCAAAACCAAAGCCTTCGACCCGAAGATCCCCACGCCGGAGCAATTCCTGGGCTATCCGATCGGGGCACGCCAGACCCGCTACGACCGGGTGGTGGCCTACCTCCAGGAACTGGACCGGGTATCGGACAAGGTCTCCTCCGAGGTGATCGGCTACACCTACGAACGCCGTCCGCAACTCATCCTCACCATCACTTCCCCCGAAAACCACGGCCGGCTGGAAGACATTCGTCAGACGCACCTGAAACTGATTGATCCGGCGCAGCCGCTGCCCAACCTGGCCGGTATGCCGGTGTTCGTTCACCTGGGCTACAACGTGCACGGCAACGAGTCGTCGAGCACGGAAGTGTCGATGCTCACGGCCTACTACCTGACGGCCAACACCGACGAGGCAACCAACCGGTACCTGCGGGAGTCCGTCGTGTTCATCGACCCGGCGCTCAACCCCGACGGGCGCGACCGTCACACGAGTTGGGTAAACGAGCACCTGGGTACGCCCCCGGTGACCGACCCCGCCGACCGCGAACACAACGAGGTCTGGCCGGGGGGCCGGGGCAACCACTACTGGTTCGACCTCAACCGCGACTGGCTGCCGGTGGTACACGTGGAGACCAAGAACCGACTCAAATTCTACCAGCGCTGGTTTCCCAACGTGGTCATTGATTTCCACGAAATGGGCACCAACAACACCTACTACTTCGAGCCGAGCAAACCCTACGGTTCCGAAAGTCCGCTGGTGCCGCGCAGCACCTACGACGGGCTGAACGTGTTGCTGGCCAAGTACTACGCCAAGGTGCTCGACGAGTTGGGCTCGCTGTATTTCACCAAGGAACAATACGACAACATCTACCCCGGCTACGGCTCGACGTATCCCGATTTCCAGGGTGGGGTGGGCATTACCTTCGAGCAGGCCAGTTCGCGGGGCAACGCCCAGGAAAATTCGTTCGGCGTGCTCCACTTCGCCTTCACCATCCGCAACCACCTGGCCACCGGCCTGGCCACGGTGACGGGAGCCGTGGAAAACCGGGAAACTTTCCTCAAGCACCAGAAGGAATTCTACCAGTCGGCCCTGACGGAAGCCCGCAAGAATCCCGTGAAGGCCTACCTCGTCGGTGATGCCTCGGACGCCACCCGCTACCGGACTTTCGCCGAACTGTTGCTGAGCCACGCGATCGAGTTTTACGAAGCGGACAAGGACCAGACGGTGGGAGGAAAGAAGTTTGCCAAGGGCACTTCCTTCGTGGTGCCCACCGAGCAACCCCAGTACCGGATGGTGCAGTCCATTTTCGAGAAGACCACCCAGTTCGTGGACAGCATCTTCTACGACGCTTCCGCCTGGTCGAGTGCGCTGGCCTACGGGCTGCCTTACGCGGAGATGCGGGGTGGATTCACCAAAGGCAAGCGCGTGACCCAACCCGCCCAGCCGGAGGCGAAGGTTCCCCCGCCCACGTCGTACGCCTACCTGCTCGACTGGACCGACTACCACGCCCCCGGGGCGCTCTACCGTTTGCTGAGTCACGGCGTGGTGGCCCAGACCGCCTTCAAGCCGTTCACGGCCACCACTTCGTCGGGTCCGAAAAAATACGGGTACGGCACCATTTCCATTCCGGTACGTTCGCAAAAGATTCCGGCCGATTCGCTGCATCACCTCATCGAGTCGGTGAGCAGGGAAACGGCGGTGAATTTTGAATCGGTGGCGAGCGGGTTCAGCGCGGAAGGGATTGACCTGGGCAGCAGCAACGTGCGCACGGTGAAAAAGCCGGAAGCCCTGGTACTAGTGGGCAACGGCACCCAGTCGACCGAAGTGGGGGAGGTGTGGTTTCTGCTGGATTCTCAACTGAAGATGCCCATCACGAAGGTAGAACTGTCCAATTTTTCCCGGCTCAGCCTGAGCCGGTACAACACGCTGGTGATGGTCTCGGGCGTGTACAGCAGTTTGGATAGGAACGCCGTGGACAAGATCAAGCGTTGGGTGGGCGACGGCGGCACGCTGATCACGTTCAAGTCGGCTTCCGAGTGGGCCATCCGGCAGGGCTTGGCCAAGGGCAAGGTCATTCCGGTGCGCGACACGGCGGGGCGGTCCTCCGCGGAGGGCAAATTGCGGGTGGATTTCGAAAACGCGGGCAACATCGAAGGGGCCAAGAACGTGGGCGGCTCCATCTACGAGGTGGACGTGGACCCCACCCATCCGCTGGGCTTCGGCTACACCAACCGCAAACTGCCGGTGTACCGCAACGGCACCGTGTTTCTGGAACCCAGTGTCAACGCCTACGGCACGCCCGTACGCTACGTCGACAAGCCCTTGCTGAGCGGCTACATCTCGAAGGGCAACCTCAAGAAGCTGAGCAATTCGGCGGCGGTGCTGGTGAGCGGCGAAGGGGCGGGCCGCGTAATCCTGTTCGCCGACAATCCCAACTTCCGGGGCACCTGGTACGGCACCAACCGTTTGTTCTTCAACGCGCTGCTCTTCGGCCAGAACATCAATACGCCGGGCGGCGAGGTGGCGGAGGAGGAATAGGGGTGGGCGTTTTTCTCGGACCAACGTTTCGCAAGTGATGAATGCTCATCTGCAACCCGCTTTTCGAGCCTTGGTTTGGAGCGTTTGCCTGGTGGCTGGCAACAACCACTTCATTCTGCGTTTTAACCCGTTTTTAGGGGCAGTTCTCAGTCTTCTTCTGCTCGGTGCAATTGTCACCCAACTGATTCTGCTGCGTAGACGTGGATTGGCGTACATCGCCGTTTTCCTCCTTTGCTTGATCGTATTTACGGTTGCCCTGTCCTACGTGGGCAAGCGTACTTTTGATCTCCCTCGCCGTTATTACAGCTACGCCGGATCGGGTGATA